>NZ_JAHRFA010000106.1:0-20538 GCF_020883045.1 Microcoleus sp. CAWBG58
ATCGGGTCGGAAGGATTGCTAACGTAAAAATTAACAGAGCCATTGTAGGCGTCAATCACGACTTTTACCGGGTTGCGAATGTAGTTAAATTCATTTTTTCCTGGATCTGAATAGGGGTAGCGCTCGCTCGCTGTATAGCCATCGATAATCCAGTAAAGATAGTTAGGATATTTATCGTTTGCAGGGGGTGATTTTTTAATAGAGTTGCCAGATTGAACTAATTCTTTTTCTATTTCTCCTTTACTGAGATTGGCGTTTGCTACTACTAAATATGGATCGGAATCGTAGCGCAAAAAAGGAGCAATCGCCCGGACTCTTTTGTTAATATTGCGGCGATAAAGTAACTTGGTTTCTGGTGTAAAATTGCGGGTAAGCGCCATTTGCCAATTTTTGAGATAACTCGCAAATAGCAAGCGCTTCCATAGAGAGTCGATCGCAATTCCGCCGGTACCGCTGTAGGTATTGTAAACATTGTCTTGGCCGCTGGGATAGTCGAATTCCTTGACTTTTGTCGGTGCGATGGCGTCTGTATCGGTTACTTCGCCGTAGTAAATGCGCGGATAGCCGATCGGGATACTGGCCCGAATGCTATCTTTAGTTACATCTAAAACAGTATCTCCTGTTTGGGCTGTCACCCCAATATCTTTGACAAAATAATCGGGTAAACCCCCCACACCGACTGTGTTTACGGGAGAAAGAGTAAAGCCGTAACCGTGAGTGTACACGAGGTGTTCGTTTACCCAAGTTTGAGCTTCCGGCGCAACTGCTGTGTAATCTAATTCCCGCGCCGCCAGAATTACTTGCTGGCTTTCCACATCTCCCTTTTTTGCTGTTGTGTTTTTGATTGTGTAGCGATCGATATCAGCATCAGGAAATGTATAATAAGGTCGAATTTGCTGTAACTGGCGGTTGGCTTGCAGCAGTGGCTGTTTGTCCCACAGCCGGATGTTGCTAATAGTAAGTTGATTTTTTTCTAAGTCTTGATATGTAAGTTTTCCGCCTGGATCGAATGTTTTAATTTCAATTTTCTTCAGGTCAAAAGCTTGTTGAGTAAAGGCAATGCTGCGCTGGATGTAGGGGTGTTCGCGCGCTAGTTCGTTGGGTTTGACTGCGAGTTGCTGCACAATTTTTGGCAGCAGCAAACCTAGTAAAAAACTTACAGTCAAAAATGCTAAGATGATTTTTTTTAAGTTATTATTGTTGATGTTTAATTGGAAAACAGGCCAAAGCATGAAAAGTGCGATCGCCCCAGCGACTATACTCAAAAAGCCATAGACGGGAAGCCGCACTGTCACGTCAGCGTAACCAGCCCCATAGGTAACGTCTCCGCGCGAGTACAGCAAGGTATAACAGCCCAGCCAGTACCGGAGTGAGACGGCTACCATGCAAGCTGCTCCCAAGCCGTACAAGTGCCGCTGTTGCGATCGAGAAAAGCCCAAAAATATGCCTTGACTGAGGCTGTTTCCCGCCAGCAAATAGGTTAAAGTGCAAGATACTAAACCGTACACAGATACAACAGTCAGCCCGAAACTTAGTAATTCTAAGATGGGCAAGATAAATACATAAAAGCTAATATCTCGATTGAAAATCGGGTCGGTGATGTTAAAATTAGTAGGGTTGAAAGATTGTAAAAGTTTAGTCCAGCGACTAGCGGCAATTATCCCGATCGCCAAACTGAGCAAAAGAGCGATCGCCCGCAACCAAAAATCCGGCTTAATTGCTACAGCCACAATCATCCCCAGCAGCAAGCCCAACTGCCACCAGCGATCCAATAGCTGTAGCATCCCAAGCTGGATTGACTGAAATCCGAAGTCTATTGGCGGCGCAGACAAACCGCCGACTATCCTAAAATCGCCGATGCTACCGGTGGCTAAGATCCCGCAGTGAATTACTGTTAAACTGGCGATCGCACTTAATCCAAATATCGCCAACAGCAGCCAGGGAAAGGCAATTTGAGATTTAGCAGCAGGTAGTTGATGATTTTTCTTCGTGTTTGGGCCACTTGCGGGCGCGATTAACTGCCTAAAAACAGGTGATTTGATGTTTTCGGTGGGAAGTTGCAGGCGGCGGGCTAGGGCTAAATTTCCGAAGAAGAAGACAGAAGATGCCAAAATTGCGATCGCGCCCAGCAACGCTTGAGTTTTCAGTTTTAACAGCAAAACCTCAAGATATCCAACTTCCTCAAACCAGAGAATTTCTGCCGCAATCCGGGAGGAAAACTCAAAAACTAACCACAGCCCTACAAGCAATAAAATTAATTGATAAATTCGCTTAATAGTCATTAGTTATTAGTTATTAGTTATTAGTTATTAGTTATTTGAGCTAATAAACCCCGTTACTTAATCAGCAAATGGGTAATATCATATCCGGTAGATTACCATAACAATGAAAGTTCGTAGTGCGGACTTCAGTCCGCCATACGGCTGCGGACTGAAGTCCGCACTACGAACCAATCTTATGGCGGTTCACCAACCGGAAACGATATAAGTCCTAATTACATTAAAAGCTAATGCAAAACATCACTAATGACTACTGTCAACTGATTAACGCTGTCAACTGTCAACTGTCAACTGTCAACTGTTAACTGTACTGCTGATTGACATCAACATCCAAATTAAACAGCGTTTGCAAAGTCTGCATCGCTTGTCGGCGCGCCTCAATATCCTGCTGCGCCCGCAACTGCACCATCGGATCGTGCAAAATCTTATTCACAATCCCTCTTGTTAAAGATTCAATCACATCTTGATGTTTCTCCGAAAACTCGGAACCCAGACGCGACAAAGCTTTTTCTAACTCTTGTTCCCGAATCAATTCAATCTTATCTCGCAAACAGCTAATGGTAGGAACAGTTTCTAGACTGCGCCACCAGACATCAAAAGCCTCTACTTCCTGTTCCAGCAAGCCCTCAGCTTCCATTGCCATTTTGCGGCGGCTTTCGTGATTTTGAGCTACCACTGCTTTCAAATCGTCCACATTAAACGACTTCACGTTAGCCAATTCCTTCGCATCCGAGTCAACGTTGCGCGGCACAGAAATATCTACCAACATCAACGGGCGATCGGGTTTTAAGACAGCTTCTAATTTAGCTTTATTTAACAGCGGATCTGTAGCGGCTGTACTGGTAAACACCAAGTCAGAATCCGCAATTACCTGCATCATGTCCGAGAGCAAATGCAAGTGCAATGTAGCATCTTTAAACAAACCGGCCAATTCTTCAGCGCCTCGCATCGATCGATTGACGATCGCAATATGACTCGCTCCTTTCGACAGCAAATGCTGCACCAACAAGCGCGACATCTTCCCAGCACCGATAATCGCAATCCGGCTAGTTGCTAAATGTTGACCTTTTAATTGAGCCAATTCCGCCGCCGCCGAAGAAATCGAAACCGCACCCGTACCAATGCTAGTTTCCGTGCGAACACGCTTCCCGGCTGTCAGAGCTTGCTTGAACAAACGTTCTAAAATTCTGCCAACACCTTTGTACTGCTGGGCGAGTTTGTGAGTTTGTTTCACCTGAGCCAAAATTTGTCCTTCTCCGAGCACCAAACTGTCGAGGCCCGCAGACACTCGCATCAAGTGCATCACCGCATCTTCGTGCAGCAAAATGAACAGGTGAGGGCGCAAAGACTGCAAAGGAAGCTTGCTGCATTCCGAAAGGAACTGCATCACTTCTCGCACTCCCGGCTCTGACTCTGCGGTAACGATATAAATTTCTAAACGGTTGCAAGTGCTGAGGATTGCAACCTCTTGAATGTGGGGGTAGCCGCGCAATTGGGCGATCGCCGCTTCAATCTTTTGTTCTGGAATGCTGAGTTTTTCGCGAACTTCAACCGGCGCTGTTTTGTGGCTGAGACCTACGACTGCAATATTCATGTTTATGATTTGTCACTATTTATTTATTACTTGTCAACAGTCACCTGTTATTAGTTATTAGTTTATCGCTGATTGCTAATAACAGGTTACGGTCAACAGCAAACAGTCAACTATCAATCGTCAACAGCCAACCGTCAACAGCTAACTGTCAACTGTCAACTGTCAACTGTCAACTGTTAACTAATGACTATTTCAATTGCAGAGATTTCGGCTGGTCAAACATATGGATTGTATCCACAAACCGAGCAGTCTTCGACTGAGAAGAAATTACCAAGCTTTCTGTACGAGCGCCGCCGCCAAAGAAGCGAACTCCATCCATCAGCGTTCCGGGAGTAATTCCGCAAGCTGCAAACAGCACAGTTTCTCCAGATGCCAACTCTTCAGCATTGTAAATCTTGTCTGGGTCTGTGATGCCCATTTCTGTCAGGCGAGCGATGTTGCTTTCTTTGCTTTCACCGATCAAACCAGTTTTAACAACAGCCGGATCGTAAATTAACTGACCTTGGAAGTGACCGCCCAAGCAGCGCATTGCTGCTGCGGAAATCACACCTTCAGGTGCTGCGCCAATACCCATCAGGGCGTGGATGTTGGAACCAGAAAACGCGCAAGAAATCGCAGCAGAAACGTCACCGTCGCTGATCAGTCGAACTCTTGAACCTGCTGCCCGAATTTCATTAATTAAATCTTTGTGTCGGGGGCGATCCATGACCACCACCACCAAATCTTCAATACTGCGGCCGAGACAATCAGAGATAATTTTGAGGTTTTGTGTTGGTGTTTTGCGAATATCTACATGATTTTTCGCAGCCGCAGGAGCAGCCAATTTGTTCATGTAAAAATCTGGTGCAGCAAACAAACCTCCTTTCTCAGAGATTGCCAAAACTGCCATAGAACCGTTTTGACCGTAAGCAACTAGGTTAGTACCTTCGCAAGGGTCAACGGCGATGTCAATTTCTACCAATTCATCTGGGTTGCAGAAATCTTTGGCATTTTCTTGGGTACAAATACCCACTTGTTCGCCGATGTAAAGCATGGGTGCGTCATCGCGTTCGCCTTCACCGATCACGATGCGGCCGCGCATATGAATTTTGTTCATGCGTTCGCGCATTGCTTCTACAGCTACGCGATCGGCTTCATCTTTCTCGCCTTTGCCCATCAAGCGAGCGGAAGCAATAGCTGCCTGCTCGACTACTTCAATAATCTCTAAACCGATTACATTGTCCACGAATTAGATCCTCCCAACTTAAGTCCTGCTTGCCTTGTGCTTTTTTGCACTCCCAGCCATCAAGTTTATCAGAGGCGGGGATCTGTGCGAGCGCAAGCAGTTGGTTTGTTTGTGTTAACTTTTACTTCTTTGAGACTGGGGCTGATAAATTGGGCAAAATAAGCTGAAGGCTCGATCGCCCGAATGCTTGACTCTGGCTTGGGCGATCGTCCGAAACAGGCCCGCCCGATCGAGAAATCGCGGACTCTCGGAGGTGAAGGCGGACACAGGGGTAAGTGGCGATCGCGATCGTAAATCAGGCGCCGCACAATGGCGATACACTAGAGTGTATGAGCTGGGAGCAAGAAAAAGTCAGGAACTCAGGTCTAAAGACACTGAGCTTGGTCGCGAGCAAGTCTCGAAGCAAGCTATTCTGACGGGCCTAAGTCTTAACTGACTACGTTATTTAGGTCACGACACCCCGGAATGCGAAGCTAGTTCCTCGCTCTGTCGTTTGCAATTAAACAGTTCTAAAGTCACTGGAACAGTGTTGCAAGCCTAACAAGCCTTTATAACATTGACCGACAAGCTAACTTCACCCCGCAAGGGAGGCCCAACAAAGGCAAACCATTATGCGTACAGGATTGTGAAGCTTGAAATGGTAATTGTCCCATTGAAAGTACATTACAAAAGTACACCGAGTTAAACAATTCCAAGGCGGTAATGGACAGAAAGATTCACGGTGGTTAAAACCACCCGCGTCGTTTCCCTCTCAGGTCTAAAGACTCGCTCATTTCCCACTTACCAAACTATTTTATGATGATGAAAGCCCAAGATATCATGACAAAGGAAGTTGTCACCATTCGCGGTTCGGCAACGGTAGCTGAAGCAGTGGCGATGATGAACGAACTCTGTCTGCGCGCCCTAATTGTGGAACGCCGCCACGAACAAGACGCCTATGGCATTGTCACAGAAACCGATATTGTTTACAAAGTAACAGCCTACGGAGTAGACCCGCAAAAAGTCCGCGTCTTCGAGATTATGACCAAACCGTGCATCACGGTGAATCCCGACTTGGGCGTGGAATATGTGGCGAGGTTGTTCGCCAATACCCGCATCCGTCGAGCTCCGGTGATTAAGGACAAACTGCTGGGCATTATTTCGGTAACGGATATTTTGACAAAAAGCGATTTTGTTGAGAAGCCGAAAAGTGTTGTCTTTGAGGATGAAATTCAAAAGGCGATCGCCGATGCTAGAACAGTCTGTTCGCAAAAAGGCGCTACATCTAAAGAGTGCGCGGTAGCCTGGGACATCGTAGAAGAAATGCAGGCTGAGGCCGCTCACCAGCGATCGATCAAGCTTGACAAAACGGCTTTTGACGAGTATTGCGAGGAAAATCCCGACGCGGCAGAAGCGCGGATGTACGACAGTTAAGTTAGTCAGTTGACAGTTGACAGTTGGTAGAAATCAGTTGACAGTTGACAGTTGACAGTTGACAGTTGGTAAAAATCAGTTGACAGTTGACAGTTGACAGAAGCTAAAAATCAGTTGACAGTTGACAGTTGACAGTTGACAGTTGACAGTTGGTAGAAAGCTGAATTTTTGATTGTGCCTTCTACCATCTGCTTTCAAAGACTAACGATCTCGCTGCTAATCTTTAAGTTTGTTTTGAAAAAGTGCAATAACCTGTTGCCACGCATCAGCAGCAGCTTCTCTGTTTATATTAGGGTGTTCTGCTAAAAACGGGTACTTATCTACGAAAAATGCACCAAAGAATCCATGTCCTGCATCGTATCGAAATACACGATGATTGATTTGATGTTTCTGTAGTTCTGCCTCGATTTTGAGGGTTTCTTCCTGTGAAACCAATGTATCCTGCGTACCAAAAAATGTATAAATCGTGCCTTTAATTTCCGAAGTGCGATCGATAGTTGGAGTAGATTCTCCATAGCTAGAAGTTGTAATCCCCCCACCATAAAACGAAGCACTTGCTTTGACATCCTGTAAAGTTGCAGCCATATAAGCAATATGACCGCCAAAGCAAAAACCAATGCAGCCAATAGAGTCAGATTTAACGTTGGGTAATGTTTTGAGATAGGCAATCGTTGCTTGAATATCGCTGAATATTTCCCAATATTTTACTTGTTGATAGTATTGCAGCCCCAATTGGTAAGCTTCTGGACTGTAACCAATATCTGGTTTGCTAAACCCAAATTCAAAACCGGGTGCAATACGTTGATACATCGCCGGTGCAATTGCTATGTATCCTTGTTGTGCTATCAATTCGGTAATATCCCGAATATTTTCATTTACACCAAAGATTTCGTGAAACACCATAACCGCAGCAAAATTTCCCTTTTCTACTGGTTGGGCTAAGTAAGCATCGATTTGTAAGTTGTTGTTAATAACTTTGACTGTTGTGGTATTAATTTCGCAATTTTTCATTTGCTTTCTCCAGCTTCGAGCGTTCAGTTTCAATACAGTTGGGTTAAGACTGTTAATTCCCCGGAGATCCCCCTAAATCCCCCTTAAGAAGGGGGACTTTGAGTAAGTTCTTATCCCCCCCTTTGTAGGGGCGGTGCCCCCGTGCCCGCCCTCTTAGCTAGGGGGTACAGGTCTTATCTGAACCGTATTGAGTCTTAGCTTAGAAAATTGGGGATTCTGAATTCTAGAAAAAAATTGCGCTCTTTTATTAGATTATTGCGATCGCCCGGATTGGAATTGTTTCGGTGTCATCCCCAGCAGACGCTTGAAACATTGAGTGAAGTGACTTTGATCGCAAAATCCGACTCGAAAAGCAATATCTGCGATCGTAACTTCGCTCTGGCGTAACAAATGCTTGGCTTTGTCGATGCGGCGCTGCAAGATATACTGGTGAGGTGTTAAGCCCGTACTTTGTTTGAAGAGACGTAAAAAGTGATAAGGACTGATTTGGGCGATCGCAGCAAGTTCAATTAGCTTGATGTCTTGATGAAGATGTTCGTTAATATATTCGGTTATCTGTTGCAGTTTTAATTTAGATAATCCATCCGCATAGCTGGAAAGCCGAGGTTGTGCGGTGCAATAATTCCGCAACAGGTGAATCGCTAATGCGGTTTTAAGACTATCAACCAGCAAATAACCTCCTATTTGACCAAATTCTAATTCTTGTCTTAAAGCACCGAATATCCCTTGAATCAGGATATCTTGCTCTGTCATGTAATGAGGGATGAGTTCAATGCGATCGCAATTTACCAAATCTTGACCCACTTGTTGCAGGAGTGCAGGGGCGATCGCCAAAATGGTAAACTGAGCCAAGGTATTCCAATTGCAGCGCTGGGAAATACCCGCCGGAATCACCGCAATGTCTCCCTGATTCCGGGCTTCTGTTTTCAGCTTACCATCCAACCACCGTTCTCCCGATCGCTCTCCCGATACCTCAACATCAGGACAATGGGCAATAACGTGCCATGTACCTTGATGTTCGGGCGTATCAAACTGCGGCTGTTGATGGTGTTCGTAATAGATTTTATCCCATCCCGAACTTCTCAGGACAGCAGGCTGAGGCAAGAAAAAATCGGTTGCCTTTTCTTGGCTGAAGTCAAGCAGTTTTACCTCTGCTTCTGATGTTCTCATCTTTTATAGTTAGCGCGCTGGTAGTCAGAAACCGGGTTTTTACCAGAATAGTCGATCGCAGTCCAGAAACTCGAAAAAACCCGGTTTCTTGAGTAGGTTCGGAAAAATCTTAACTGTTTGGTTCAATCATACAAAACACGTTCAGCTTATTGCCATCAAGATCCCGAAAATATCCCGCATAAAACCCCGGCAAAGCGTCTCTTGGCCCTGCTGCTCCTTCATCCTGAGCGCCAAGTGCGATCGCCTTATTGTAAACTAAATTGACTTTTTCTGGACTGTCAACTTGAAGTGCTATCATGACGCCATTGCCAACAGTTGCTTTGTTGCCGTCGAATGGTTTGGTAACAGCAAGTGCTGGTAGCCCTGGAGAAACGCTCCATGCGATAAATTCCTCCATTTCCATGAATCGTGTAGCCCCAATTTCAGCCAGCAAAGCATCATAAAACTTGGCTGCACTTTGCAAATCGTTTGTACCGAGGGTAACATATCCGATCATATTTTTTGTCCTTTGCCTAATGTTGAGATGAAGAAAAGTATTTGAGCAAATAACAACAGAGTTTAACTGTAATCCTCCTCGACTTCTTAGTAGACGCGGTTTCAACCGCCCAGAGATAAGGGCATAGCTTGAATGCACTCGGGGCTGTCTTTAGTTGGACTGTTGACGATCGCACTTACCGCATTTGCTATCATTGCTGCTGGATCGTAGGGCTTTAACAGCGGTAGAACCTGCTGAGCATTTTTAATTGAGGGGTCAAGCCACTCTTCCCAAACGCTTGCGGGCAAAATCACCGGCATTCGATCGTGCACGGGATGTACAGTTTCGTTAGCAGCAGTAGTAATTATACTGCAAGATACAATGTTTTCTGCTTCGGGAGATTCCCAATTTTCCCACAAACCGGCAAACGCAAACGGTTCGCGGTTTGCCATTGTAAAATAGTAAGGTTGCTTTTTCTTGCCCTGCGGTTGCCATTCCAAGAAGCCGTCAGCGATTATCAAACAACGCCTGTGCTTGATGGCGCTGCGAAAAGCGGGTTTTTCGGCTACTGTTTCCGATCGGGCATTAATCGTATGGCTGGCGATTTTCATATCTTTTGCCCAACTGGGAATCAATCCCCAGCGCATAAATTGAAACTGTCGCTCAATCTTTTCGGAATTGACTGTGACGGTAGCAATTGATTGAGTTGGAGCGATATTGTATCGCGGTTTGATGTCGGGAATTTCCGAGATTTTGAAGAATTCGGCGATGATTTTAGCTGGAGTATTTAACGTGAATCTGCCGCACATAATTGCTCACATTATTTATAGTTTATAATACGGTTCGTAGTGAGGACTTTAGTCCGCATCTATGAAGGACTAAAGTCCTCACTACGAACCAATTTGAGTGCGATGGTTTTATTTCGACACGATATTAAAATTGTCGGATTCCCCGAGTCGCTACACGATATTGCTTAATTCGGGAATCTTGGCAGCCAGCCATTCTTTCCGCAACTTGTCAATAGCTAACTCTTTAAATTTAGCTTCTACTTCAATCCAAGGAGCATCATAATAACAATCGGGCATATCTGCAATCAAGTCGCTGTGGCGCGGATCGGCAAAAAATTCTCGGCCATTTGATATGTGTACTAATTGCCATTCGGGAACAGGCCAAGAAGTGCGGGCAGCTGCTAGCATTTCGGCCACATTCGGATCGTTGTAAGTTTCTAAATGTTCGTGAATGACGTGGTGGTGCGCGTCAAAAACCAGCGGTACTGCGGTATCGAGACAAACGTCTAATAGTTCTGAGGTACTGTAAGCGTATTCGTCATTTTCAAAGGTTAAGCGCGATCGAATTGATTCGGGTAAATCGCGGATGACTGACTTGAGTTGCGAACTGCGATCGCCCTTACCGCCGTGAATGTTCATCAGTGCGTAGGGCGATCGGGGCTGTCCCAACATATCCATAATTAAAGCATGAGTCGCCAGAATTTTAATGCTGTTTTTCACAACATCAGGCTTGTCGGAACTGAGGACAACAAATTGATCGGGGTGGAACACCAAACGGATATTGAGGTCAATTGCGCGATCGCCCACTACGCCCACTTCCCCACTCATGGAAGTTAACACTATTTCCCCCAAATCTGTATCTGCAAAAGGGAAGAGTGCAGAAGTCATGCGATACAGTTTAATGTTATTTGCATAGCAGAAATCTATCGCTTTGTCAAGTCGTTTTAAGTTATCTGCATACAACTCGCGCAACACTTTTTCTTGTTCGATTTCTGTTAGCTGCAACAACCGCTTCCGCGTGACCGTGCGGAAACGAACTGCATCGGAAGCCGTAATGCAGACTAATCCTAATTCTGGCTGTTTTTGACTTAATAACACTTGGTTAATATTGCTCATTCAAAATAATATCTAGCTTTAATCTTATTTTAACATAGGTTCGTAGTAAGGACTTCAGTCCTTAATTTGGAGGGACTTGCATTCCCCACTACGAACCTGAATTTAATTTAGGTTCGTAGTAAGGACTTTAGTCCTTAATTTGGAGGGACTGAAGTCCCCACTACGAACCTTTCAACTCCGCAAACGACCCGATCGCAAAATGCTAACAATCAGCCACAAACCCAAAAAACTCGCCGCCCCAAACAAACCGTTGCTCAAAAAAGATAGCTGAGCAGTTTGCGCGTTAGAAGAAATAATTGCCGCCCCCACAATCAGCGAACCTACGACAATACTAAAAGAAAGCCTGTTCGCAGAATCACCCACAGTGCGGCGCAGCGGGTCGAGTTCTTTGATGCTCAAGTTCCACTTCAAAGTTTCTGAAGTAACCCGGTCTAAAAGCACTTCCACCTGTCGCGGAGATTGCAAAGATAAGCTTTTCAGATCCAGGGCAGTTCTCAGCAGAGCTTGCACCGGATCGTCTCCTAATAACTGACGGCGAAACATATCGGTCATCAGCGGTTTGACTTGCTCTACAATATTAAATCGGGGATTGAAAGAACGCGCCAGTCCTTCCAAATTAGCTAAAGTTTTTGCATACAAACCGAGATTGCTGGGTAGCCTGATTTTATTTTTGCGGGTGATTTCCAGCACTTCATAAAATATTTCCGACAAGTTCATTTGCGACAAGCTGACATTATAATACTTACGCAGCATTCGAGCTAAATCGTTTTCGAGATTAGCTAAACTTTTAGGTTGAGCAAATTCTGCCATTTGCAATGTTAATTGAGCGCAGCGCTGAGCGTCTAAATCGACAATTGACAGCAACATTTCTGTCAGATTCTGTTGGGTGCGCGGGTCTAATCTGCCGACCATGCCGCAGTCGAGCAGGGCAATTCGGCCGTCTTTGAGATAAAATAAATTGCCGGGATGCGGGTCGGCGTGGAAGAATCCGTCGATATACAACTGTTGGAAGAAAACACGGCAAAGCAGGGTTGTAATTTCTTCGCGTTCGGCATTGATATCTCCTTTGTGACCAATTCCTTGCAAATCGCCTAACAAAATTGGCACTCCGTTCAGCCATTCCATTACTAAGAGTTTTTTTGTGGTCAACTCCCAGTTAATTTCTGGTAGCACAACTTGTTTGGGGTCAAACCATTTACTTTTAGATAAGTTGGTACGCAATTCGTCGGTGTAGTTGGCTTCTTGAATGAAGTCTAATTCTGCACGCAGGGCGATCGCAAATTCTTCTGCTAGGGCGACAATATCGTATTGTTGACCGAAGTCTGTGAGCATGACAAGTTCTGCCAAACCTCGGAGCACGGCGATATCTTGTTCGATGACAATATCAATCCCGGGGCGCTGAACTTTTAGGGCGACTTCGCGGCCGTCTTTTAAGGTAGCTTTGTGGGTTTGGGCGATCGACCCTGCTGCGATCGCCTGAGTGTTAAATTTAGCGAAGGTATCTTCGATCGACTGTTTGAGTTCCAGCCGCACGATGGCTTCTACTTCCGACCACGGTACGGGCGGCACTTCGGCTTGTAGGGTGGAGAGGGTTTCGATGTATGCGGCCGGTAACAAGTCGGGGCGGGTACTCAGCAATTGTCCCAGTTTAACAAAAACCGGGCCTAATTCGACGAGGATGTTGCGGAGAACTGCGGGAGTTGGGAGACTGGGTGCGTCGGTTTTGCGGCCGGTTAGGAGGCTTTTCATGTAGTCCCAACCGTTGCGGAAGACGACCTCTAGAATTTCTCCTTTGCGAGAAGTGTTTTGAACTAGGCTGAACACGTGGCCTCCGGGTCGATCGGGTTTAAGGACTCTACACTTACTAGGATAGCGCTGTTAACCAAGCTGACCATTGTCTTGAGGAATAACTTGGAGGGAATAGCGCAAAGGGCGCGATTCAGCCAAGAGGGATAGCTGCGCCGCGCGTACTTTGGGGTGTGGGGGAGGGCGATGGCGTTCCGCCCCGCAAGCTACGATTTTTGGCAGTGGCATTAATCCTCATGCTAATATTATAGTTAAACCAGACACGATATTTTGATGATTAAATTGATTGAGTTGAAAAGTTGTGTCAAAGACTTGAATTAGTAAGTTATTACAAGCCAAATTCTAAATGTGTTTCAAACCCTATAAAAAACATGATTGCCATCCAATCTCCTGCAACCTCGATCGAATTATCCATCAATTTAACTGACGAGCAATTTTTTGAGCTTTGTCAGAACAACCGCGATTATCAATTTGAACGTACAGCATCAGGGGAATTAATTATTATGGCACCGACAGGCAGTGAAACTAGCAGACGTAATGCTGACTTAACATCTCAAGTCCGAGTCTGGAACAGTGAAACTAAACAGGGAGTTGTTTTCGACTCTTCAGGAGGTTTCACCCTCCCGAATGGTGCCGATCGCTCTCCTGATGCCTCTTGGGTCAAAAAAGAACGGTGGGATGCTTTAACTCCCGAACAAAAAGACAGTTTTGCTCCTTTGTGTCCCGATTTTGTGGTCGAGTTGCGATCGAAGACTGATTCGTTGAAAAAGCTGCAAGATAAAATGCAAGAATATATAGATAACGGTGCGAGATTGGGTTGGTTAATTGACAGGCAAAATCGGCGGGTAGAAATTTATCGCCCCGGTCAAGATGTGGAAATTCTCCAAAATCCTGCTACACTCTCAGGGGAAGATGTACTGCCGGGTTTTGTGTTGGATTTAGCAGAAATTATGTAAATAGTTGACAGATGCGAGTTGCGTCACTAAAATTTCCTAGGTTCGTAGTGAGGACTTTAGTCCTTGTTATAGAATCGGAAAAGAAAGGACTAAAGTCCTTACTACGAACCAGTTTTTTATTGTTGTGTCCTTACAATAAATCTTTCAACTTCTCATCTTCTCCTAACACCTTGATGACCTGTTTTATCTCCTGCGTCCTGTCCTTTTTCACAATCAAAGTCACATTCCCATCTCTGACAACGACGACATCTTCCAAACCGATGGTGACAATTACTTCATTCTCATCCGCTGCATAAAAAATAGCGTCTTTGGTATCAATGCCGACGTGTTTTGCTAACTCGACATTCGGCTTGTCTCCTTGCAGCAAACGGCCGATCGCATTCCAGTCACCCAAATCGTCCCAACTAAAGCCTACAGGCAAAACACAAGCTTTTTGCGTCTTTTCCATCAGCGCGTAATCGATGCTAATTTTCGGCAATTCGGAGTAAGCTGCGGCGCCTTTTGCTTCCAAAGCGGCCATCATTTCCGGCACATAATTTCGCAATTCTGTCAAGACTGTGCCGACTCGAAATACGAATATTCCGCCATTCCAGCTAAACTTGCCGCTGTTTACAAATTCCTCAGCCGTGGTGCGATCGGGCTTTTCGGTAAATCTCGCCACCCGATAAGCTGGAAAACCGCCAAAATTGCCAATTTCCTCGCCTTGTTCGATGTAGCCGTAGCCAGTGGAAGCATAACTCGGTTTGACTCCCAAAGTCGCGATCGCACTTTCATTTCTCGCCAACTCCGCCGCGGCTTCCAAAGTTTTGACAAACTCCTCCGGTTCCCCAATCCAGTGATCCGCCGGGAAAAACCCGACAACCGCATCCTCACCGTAACGCTTCGCAGTTTCGATCGCAGTCCAAGCCACTGCGGGCGCTGTATCCCGGCCTTCCGGTTCCGCCAGCAAATTCTCGGGAGGTAGCAGCGGCAATTGTTCGCGCACTCCCGCCGCCAGCATTTCGGATGTGACTACCCACAAATCTTCCCAACCGTTACCTAATGTTAATAGTCTTTCCGCTGTGGCTTGCAGCAAACTCTTGCCGCTACCGTCGAGACTGAGAAACTGTTTGGGGCGCTGCTTGCGGCTGAGGGGCCAGAAGCGTTCGCCTTTACCGCCGGCGAGGATTACGGGAATTAAGGTTTTGGTCATGGTTTGCAGTTAAAGGGTTATGATCTATTTTGCTCGACAGCTTATAATTATGGAGAGAATTGTTGGTGTGTGTGGGCGGTAAGGGCGATCGGGCAATATTTTTTGGCTGAGATTTCGCTAACCAGTAGGTGTAAAAATTGGGGTGTGAAATTTTGAGGCTATAATGTAGATAGTGCAAGGGTTTGAGGCTCTATATCTAAAAAGGAGGCTAGCGAAATAGCTGCGATCGTTGATAGATAAGGATTTGAAGGTAAGATGCCAAGTCATGGGTTGACAACTCGAAGTCTGAAATGGTACTTTAAGACGAGGTTAGCGAAACTGAACCTTGAAAACCAAATACAGCAAGGCCTCTGGAGCGGGCGGCCGGAAAATACCTAAACCCCTATCAGGGATTGAAACCGTAAAGCAATTAAAGCTGTGGCTCGTGGGGTCAACCTCTCAGGCCGGAAAATACCTAAACCCCTATCAGGGATTGAAACCTGAAATCAAAATAGGCTCGCCCGTCCCTGGGTCAGCCGGAAAATACCTAAACCCCTATCAGGGATTGAAACATCCAAAACCAATCCTTGAAAGGATTGCAGCCAACGCCGGAAAATACCTAAACCCCTATCAGGGATTGAAACTTCCAAAAGCCATTGATGAAAATTCTCCCACGCTTTTACATGCCGGAAAATACCTAAACCCCTATCAGGGATTGAAACTCTCGGATGCGGATGGATGCTTTATTAGCTGCCGATCGCCGGAAAATACCTAAACCCCTATCAGGGATTGAAACTCAGAGAATCAACTCTCAGTATAAGCATTCTTAGCCGGAAAATACCTAAACCCCTATCAGGGATTGAAACAGCGCTTCTTCATTAGTGGCAAAGAAAAACTTTGCGCCGGAAAATACCTAAACCCCTATCAGGGATTGAAACCGAAGAGATTATTGCGGATGCTAGAGAGCTTGCGCCGGAAAATACCTAAACCCCTATCAGGGATTGAAACTTGCTCCGTGAGATACTGACCGTGCGGATCGACCTCCGCCGGAAAATACCTAAACCCCTATCAGGGATTGAAACTATTGCTCGAAAAGTTTCTGTTAATTTTAATGGTAACGCCGGAAAATACCTAAACCCCTATCAGGGATTGAAACCTTGGCGCGCAGCTTCAGCAGGATCGATAGTTAGCGCCGGAAAATACCTAAACCCCTATCAGGGATTGAAACATCGAAATAGACCTAAATGACCCAAATCTGAAAAGCCGGAAAATACCTAAACCCCTATCAGGGATTGAAACACGGAATCTTGGAAAACTTAATCGGCGACTCTTTAAGCCGGAAAATACCTATTTCCCCATCTAGGGCTTGAAACGCAAGCCCGATCGCCCGATCGCACTCAAAAACCGAGTCTTTTGGGCGATCGTACTTTAAAATCAGCCAAAATCAGCCGTAATTAGCCTACACTCTTATCGCTAATTTCTTGTCACCTTATCGATCCAACCAGCATAAAACGACACCCGCGTATCGCCAGAAATTTCGCCAAAACTGCCGTTATCATCCAGATTATCAATATCCGCGATGTTTGTTTTGAAAAATCCGCGATCGCTGTAACCCCAAGAACTAATCCCCGCAATCTTCCCCTCCACAAACGACGGCCCGCCGGAATCTCCGCTAGCTGTGGCGATTTCATTTTTCCCCAAACCGCGATCGCGCAACCTCGGAAAATGCCTCCCCAAAGTATCGCGTTGCGCGCTTCCATCATCAAAATCAAAGATTAATTGACCGCCCAAAACCAACTCCGACATATCTGATTCTGTAGCATCTTTCAAAACATCAATTAAAGCATCATAGCGATTCTGTCCGCCATATCTTCTCGCCTCCGAATTAGAATTTTCATCTTGTCCCTTCGCACCTAAACCAGTATATCCGTATCCCACCTTTGTAAAAATTTTGCCCAATTCATTTTTACTTCTATTTATTTCGTACTGTTCGATACTTGACGGTGCGGTTTTTTTCAGCTTTAAAATAGCAATATCGTTGCCAACCTCCGACTCGTAACCAGTCCAGCCCGGATGGATGTAATAGTTGCTGACGGGAATGCTAACTTCACCGCTGGGTAATTTAAAATTTGCTTTGATTGCTGTTTCTGCCGGCACCTTGACTCCCCCTTCGTTCAGGCAATGGGCGGCCGTGATAATGTACAATCCTCCTGTTAGCAGCGAACCCGTACATTGAGCAGGTTCGAGATAGGCGACACCTGTATATTGATTTAAAGCTAAAGGTTTGCGGGAACTGCTGTCACCAAAAGCACTAATTATAGAGTTGGCGATTTCTGCTGTTTGTAAAACTAAGAAAACAGTTATCACTGCCATTAACAAAATTTTGATTGCCGACTTCATTTTTGAGATTAAATTGATTGGAGAAATCTTATACCAATTTTTAACGAAATAACAGTATTCTTGTCCCCCCCCTGATTCATGGGGGGGCTAGGGGGGGTCGAAGAGTGTTGCACAATTTTAGATAATTGGTATTACATTAAATCCAGTATCCTCGGAATTAATGTTACCCACGATCGAGACACTGCACGTGCCTTTCGTGTCAATTTAACGCCAAACCTTTTCAGAGACTACTGTTCGACGATTAAGTCTAGATCCCCCCTAACCCCCCTTCCCAAGGGGGGGACAGGAATCTTCTCACAGTGGGTCTTCTTAAGTAAGGGGGGATTTAGGCTGGCGATTAATCAATGTATTTAAAATCGTATTGAGGGGACAGGAATCTTCTCAAAGTCCCCCGACCTAAGGGGGATTTAGGGGGATCTAGTCTCCGCTAGAAACGAGAGATACAAAGATTTTTAACCTTAACTTGAAACTCCTTGGACTCTTGGAGTGTCATGTTATTGCAATATTTTACTTCGACAATTCGATGTTGAGTTCGTTGACAACGCGCCGTTTCAAGGGAAGAGATTTTTCTCTAGGAAGCAAGTCGAATACTTTCCGAAAGGCATCATCTACCTTCTCAAAAGGTATTTGTCCTTTTTCGTTAAAAACTACTTTTCCCGATTGGTCGAGGATGACAGTTTGAGGTACGAAACCTTCGTAATAATGACCGGGTTCGGTTATTTTGGGTGAAGGTTCCGAAGGTAAAGAGTCAATGCTGACGGGGATAAAATCGGCTTCACGGCCGTAAAATTCCTGGAGGTTTGAGACGACGATCGCGTATTGCTTCGAGTCGCTACTGTCGTCAGTGTAAAAAACTAACAACGCGGGTTTTTTGCGGTTGAAAGAATCAGTCAGTTTGACTTTAGGAGGAACTAGCGAACCGTTCCCCGCGTACAGGGCAAAGATAGTGCCGTCGAAGCGATCGTCCGTGAGTGTTGCGTAGGCTGGCGGCTGACCGGTGAGCAGTATCAAGCTAAGTGCGATCGCCACAGTAAAAATACTGACCGACAAGATTCGCCGCAGCGAGCTGATGCCAGAAGCAGCAGTAACAATTAATTTTTTGGATTCGGAAAATATCATAGGTTGTTGGCACTTTCTGTAAGCTGGCTTCACTAGATGCAAAAACTTTTCTAATTGTATCAGCAACTGTATGCAAATGTTGCTGATTAGGTTAAGGTGGTTTTTGATTGAGGAGCTTAATTCTCTTTTAGTTGCAATCTACAGTAGGATTCAACTGACAGAATGCACCTCTCCCAATCAGCCTTTCAGCGGCAACAACCCGCACCCGATCCACCAGAAAATTTATGTGCTGTGGAATTGTAACAGGAACTCGTTCCTGAAAATGGTGGAAAATCTTAGATTAAACAAAGAACTGACAACAGAGAACTGACAACTTATGATAGCTTTACTTGACGTACTCCTGGCCCAGACGCCGGCCGTCCCTAGCAACGCGCAGCATGAGATTAATATATTGCAGGCGATCGTTTTAGGTATGGTGCAAGGATTAACAGAATTTTTGCCCATCAGCAGCAGCGCTCATTTGAAGGTAGTCCCAGTAGCCCTGGGATGGGGCGATCCTGGTGTTGCTTATGTTGGTGTAATTCAGTTGGGCAGCATTGTGGCAGTGCTGTGGTATTTTTGGAAAGACTTGACAAATATAGCTATTGGTGCATTTAAAGCTATTACCAGCTCAGACTACGAATCGCAAGAGTTTCGGATGGCCCTGGGAATTGGTTTGGGAACTATACCGATTATCTTTTTTGGACTGCTGATCAAGATATTTGTTAAAGATTTTGATAAATCACCGCTGCGGAGTTTGGGGGCGATCGCGATTGCGTCTATTGTCATGTCACTATTGTTAGCGATCGCCGAAAAAACTGGCAAGCGCGAACGGGATTACGAAAAATTAGATATCAAAGATGGTATTTTAATGGGATTAGCTCAAGCAATGGCAATAATTCCTGGTGTTTCGCGATCGGGTTCCACCCTAACAGCAGGATTGTTCCTCGGATTGCAAAGAGCCGCCGCCGCGCGGTTTTCTTTCCTGTTAGGAATTCCGGCAATTACTCTGGTTGGTTTAGTGGAATTGAAAAGTGCTTTGGGTGAAGGTGCCGGCGACGCTGGAGTTGTAGCTTTGATAGTCGGAACAATTTCAGCTTTTATTTTTTCCTATATTTCGATCGCCTGGCTGATGAAGTTCCTGCAAACTCAGAATACTTGGGTGTTTGTCTGGTATCGGCTGGCCTTTGGCGTAGCGATTTTAACCGCGCTTGCAGGTGGCGTATTGCAAAATCCACAAGGATAAAATAAATTTTGTAGGAGTGGCAAAAGTCGCTCCTACTCTACCTGCTAGCCGCCAAAAATCACACCATTTAATTATGACTGCATATCACGAATCCATCATCGATCAGTTCACCCGTCAAGCTGTGCCATTCTCTAACTTGTACGGCCACACAAATCAAGAATCTCTCGATTTACTGATGAAGATGGCAAGCGTATCTGACAATGATACAGTTCTAGATGTGGCTTGCGGCCCCGGTATTGTGGCCTGTGCTTTTGCGGCAGTTTCCAATCGCGTTACGGGCATAGATTTAACACCGGCAATGCTAGAACAAGCCCAGATTTTGGCACAGCAAAAAAACTTGACTAATCTCTCGTGGCGGCGTTGCTGAACCTTGGTATGATAAAATAGTCGTCGGAGCGTCACAAATCACACACATTTAAGAGGAATATTATGCAATGCCCGGAATGTCAGTCAACTCATATCAATAAAAATGGTCACAAGAAAGGCAAGCAGAATTATATTTGCGTCACCTGTAAAAGACAATTTATAAACGATTATCAACTACAAAGAGGATATTCGGAAGAAGTGAAACACGAATGTCTAAAAATGTATGTTAATGGCATGGGTTTTCGAGCCATTGAAAGAGTCAAAAATGTACATCATACTACAATGATTAATTGGGTCAAACAAGCTGGAGAACTCTTGCCAAATTGTTACGAGGAGAGAAACGACTCCTTCGGTTGGAGAATTAGATGAATTACAAACATTTGTCGGTTCAAAAAAAAATAAAACCTGGCTGTGGACGGCGGTA
>NZ_JAHRFA010000107.1:0-20478 GCF_020883045.1 Microcoleus sp. CAWBG58
TCAGAAAGAGTAAGATGGGTGTAGCTCATGGGGGTGTCCTTTTGTTGTGGTAAACATTAGACTATCCCTGTGAGTCCCCCTTGGTCAAACTCCTGGGTGTTGCACTTCAGATTTGAACTGGCGAATATTCAGGAAAACAGAGGTGAATAAAACAAAAAAGACAATGGGAGTTCAGCAAGTATTGCTATCTCCAACCAAAGAAGTTCAAGCATTGTTAGAGTATCTCTGTCAACAATCAGGTAAACTGTATAATAGTGGTGTTTATTTAGCTCGTCAGACTTTTTTCAAAACTGGAAAACTGTTAACTGGAAAGTTTGACTTATCTTTTGAGCAGTCAGTTACAAAATCAATGGTTGCTAAGTCGTTGCCATCAACGCCAATGCAGCAAACATTGATGTCAGTCACAGAAGCCTTGAAATCTTTTAAAGAATTAAGAGATTTATATATCAAAGGTCAATTGCATTTTAAGCCCAAGCCACCCGGATACCTGATAGGCTCTAAATTGTTCAAAGTAGCTTATCCTAATTCTGGAGGATTAAGACCCAAACTTGTTGATTATCAACTAAGATTTTCCTTGGGTTTAACGGTGAAGCGATGGCTTGGAGTTTCTGAATTCTTTCTACCTATGCCTTCAAATCTTGATTTTTCCAAGGTAAAAGAGTTTACGATTCTTCCTAAAAATGGCGTTTTTTACCTGGAGATGTCCTACGAGGTTGAGAAACAACAACATAGTCTGGACATTGATCAAGCATTATCAATTGATTTGGGAACTGCTGATAATCTAGCAGCCTGTGTCGATACATTAGGAAACTCTTTCTTAATTGATTCTCGTGCAATGAAGTCGATGAATCAATTGTGGAATAAAAAAGTAGCAACTAGAAAAGAAGGAAAACCAGAAGGTTATTGGGATAATTGGCTAGACCGTGTAACTCGCAAACGCAATCACCAAATGCGTGATGGTGTTAATAAATCTGCAAAGTTAATTGTCAACCATTGCTTAAAATACAGAATTGGCACACTGATAATTGGGTGGAATGAAGGTTTTAAGTCTAACAGTAATCTCGGCAAAGTGAACAATCAAAAGTTTGTTCAAATGCCTTTAGGTAAACTGAAAAATAGGTTAAAAGAACTGTGCGATTTGCAGGGTGTCAGATTTGTTGAAACTGAAGAAGCATATACATCGAAATCTAGTTTTTTGGATGGGGACTCCCTGCCTAAGTATGGTGAAAAACCAACTGGGTGGAAAGCATCTGGAAAACGGATTAAACGTGGACTCTATCAGTCAAATAATGGAAGCATTGTGAATGCAGATCTAAATGGTGCTGCCAATATTTTGAGAAAAGTAGCCAGTAAGTTAGGTGTAAACCTTGACCAACTGGGTAGACGGTCTTTGACGACCGTAGCGAGAGTTAGACTTTGGGTAACACCCAAGCTTACTTTGTCCGCAGAATCTCAGCGTATGAAAGACCTGAGAGTGTCAATTCTAAGTTTGTATGGATGAAATAGTCATCGTCGAGTACGATCCGCACTGGCCGCTGCTTTTTCAACAAGAATCTGCACGCATACGCAAGGTTTTAGACCAAAATATCATCACTCGCATCGAGCATTTTGGGAGCACGGCAGTACCGGGTTTAGCTGCAAAACCGATCGTTGATTTATTAATAGGTGTACGTTCGCTTGCAGAAGCAAAGCAAGTTGCTGTTTCTGGGTTAGAAACGTTAGGCTATGCTTATTGGTTTGACAATCCCGATCCTCAACGGATGTTTTTTGTCAAAGGTTTACCGCCAAACAGTCCCCGCACTCATCACGTCCACATGGTTGAGCCAGACAGCTTGCAGTGGGAGCGTTTGCTTTTTCAAGACTATCTCTGCAAGCATGCCGACGAAGCAGTGCGTTATGCACAATTGAAACGCCAGCTTGCTCAACGCTTTTCGACAAACCGGGAAGCATACACAAGCGGCAAAGCAGAGTATATAGAGTCTGTTATGCAAAAAGCGCGATCGCAAGCCAGTTAACAAGTAGATATTTTTTGGAGATATCTCTTGAACATCCAAATTGCGGATGGAGATTTTTTATACTGTTAGCGACCCAAATCGTGCATCGCATTAATCTCAGTTGCACATCTTTGAGTCAGCGCTTCCAATTCCGCGCGATCCGACGAAGCGGGCGCCTCAATTAGCTTGCCAATTCGCACCGTCAGCGGCACCGGACGCGGCACTATCGAACCTTTGGACGCGATCGCGTCAGTTCCCCACAAACTAACAGGTAACAGCGGTGCTTTTGCCTTAGCAGCTATCAGCGCAGCCCCCAATTTCGGGTCAGTAATTCTACCGTCTGGCGTCCGAGTTCCCTGCAAAAATACACCCGTAGCCCATCCATTTTCTAAGGACTGGATAGCCGAGCGAATTGCACTGCGATCGGCACTTTCTCGCTTCACTGGATAGGCACCATAAAGCGTAATTGCCTGTTTCAAAATAGGAACTTTAAATAACTCTTCCTTTGCCATAAATGCCACCGGCCGCCTCATGGAACTAGATAAAATCGGCGGGTCAAAATCGCTGGCATGATTGCTGACTACCACAAAGGGGCCTTCTGCTGGCACATTTTCTGCACCGTAGATGCGCCCCCGAAAGTAAAGGTGCAGCATCGGGCTGACAATTGACCACTTGAATAAATAGTAAAGAAGTAAACTTTCGACTGGTTCGCGACTTTTGCTCACGGAAAACCTGAGATTTTAAATTACATCGAATATTAGCCTATCAGATGATTCGGCGGTTGAAACCGCTTCTACAAAAACAAAGCCCGCGCAACGCGAGGCTGAAGAATATAGTCCGCGGAGGCGGACTTTGTTTGTGTAGCGCCAGACTTCAGTCTGGCGAATTCTTTTGCCAACCTTCAATTTCCGGCCAGCATCGCTTTTTGTCCTTCAGGCGAAGTCGCGTAACCCAAGAAATCCTTAACCGCTTGGCTGGGGGGATTTTTGTAAGCGTAGTACAACTGGCGCTGATAGCGATAATTGGGGGCTTCCGGCGTCGTAGCGTCTACGGGGACAACTCGCACCGTTTTCTGATTGACAACTTGAGCGAAAGTGGCATAGCCGATGCCGTTGTTGCCTAAAGCTTGCAGCAGCGGAGTTGTCGCATCTCGATCGAGCGTACTAAAATTTGGCCCAGTACCAAAACTACCGCCTCCGAGCACTTGTTCTTTAAAAGTTTGGTGAGTTCCGCTAATTTCGGGCCTGTTAATTACCTTAATCTGGCCTGCTGGCCCACCGACTTTCGACCAGTCTTGAGTAGTTCCCTTAAAGATATCTTGCACTTGAGCAGCAGTTAAGCCTCCCTGAAACGGGTTGTTAGTGCCGACTACGATCGCAATTCTATCTAAAGCAACGGGCACTGCTGCCAAACCCTTAGCTTGGTCTTGAGCATTCAAAGGGGTCGATATCGCGGCAATATCGGCTGTTCCCGCCACCAAATCCTGAATTCCTTTTGCAGAACCATTTGCTTTGGCATCGACTGTAGTGCCGGGAAACTTGGCTTGAAAGCCGTTCTTGAGGTTGAGATTGATTGTCACCATGCTGGTAGAACCGTCAATTCTCACCGCCGTGCCCGCAGGTACGGCAACTGGTAGTGCAAAGGAACTAGCAGCAACAGGCGATGCTGTACCGGCGACAGGCGCGACGGGAGGCAGATTGGCTCCACTACTGCCTGCGGGAGCGGGAGTGGGTGTATTATTAGCATCCTGTGCCGCTGGTTTGTTCAGAAAAAAGAACCAACCACCACCGGCGAGCAGCAGAAATAACAAAATAAAAACTATGGGCGGAGGCCCGCTACTCTTAGCCATAAATTCTCCTTAGTTGGGAAGTTGTTTATCGTCGGAATCGTCTAACATTTGCAGCCTGCGACTGACTTCATCATCTTCGGTCATGTTTTCTAATTCTGCCTGAAGTCTTTCTTGGGGGTTTTCAGATATTTCTGCTAAAGCTTGCTGTTCGAGGTTATGCTTTTCGACGGCATTTTTGGCTTGTTCAAATTGCGATCGAGCTGAATCAATATTAAGATCGTTGTTGACTTTGGATATGGCGCCGAGAGCTTCGTTAATCTCTGCCATATCTTTCATGTTTTGCATATCGGTTTTGTAGGCTTCCAGCTTCGTGCGCTCTCGATTCAGCTTGTCTTTGGAAGCGTTCACAAACTGTTCGGCTTGTTTTACTGCATCTTCGTACTGCGGCAGGATTTTTTCTATCTGAATTACCTTAGATATGGCTAAGCGGGCTGCTTCTTCGTTGCCGTTACGGTTGGCTGTCTTGGCTTGGCGCTCTAAAGTTTGCATCTCTCTAACTTTTTCTTCATATTTTGTTTTGGTGCGCTGGTAGGCTGCAACTTGTTTAGAAACTGCTTCTGCGAGCTTTTGGACGGACTCTTGCATCGATCGCAGCGACTCTTCGGCCACCGCCACCGACACCTTACCGCCAGATTCTACGGGTATTCCCCAGAGCCAGTTCCACGTCCCGACGATCGTTCTACCTGCCTTTTCGCCCATCAGCCAGTAAAGGACTTTTTTCATAAAAAATACTAGATAAGCTTGGTTTTTACGCCTAGTGTACATCAAAAATTTGCCGATAGACCTCAAGGGCGATCGATATATAGATTATTTTTAATCGCGATTTTTAGCTGTTTGGATTGTCGAGCGGCAATTTGCACAACAGGTCATCGTAAAATTTTCCTGTTGTGCTATTTATTTTTCGGCAATTGTACGGCCAATTAACTCTATTTTACAGCCTACAGCTTAAGCATCGGTTAACAATAGATTAAGCTGGCAAATCTGCAAAACTGCTGACATTTACCAGCGCTAAATTGGGACAAGTCCGTTTGATCAAACCTGTGAGAACTTTGCCAGGGCCAATTTCCACGACGCGATCGATTCCTTGTTGTGGCAATTGCAGGGAGATTTCTCGCCAGCGCACGCCTTTAGTCATTTGATAATTCAACCGCTGTTTTAAAGTAGCTGCGCTAGTAGTCGCTGTCGGTTCTGAGTTGGAAAGTACCAGCATTTTAGCATCAGAAAACCTTGCCGACTTTAACGCTAGTTGAAAGTCTGCGGCCACTGATGCCATCAGGGGAGAGTGAAACGCACCGGAAACATTCAATTTAACCGCGCGTTTGACTTTTATTTTGGCTAGCAAATCTTCCACTGCTGCCGGCGTGCCAGAAATCACCACTTGTGCTTCGCTGTTGTCGTTGGCGAGCACCACATCTCGGCTGTATTGAATTTGCAGTTCTAATTCCTGCCTGTCGAAGCCGATCAACGCTACCATTTGCCCGCCGGAGGCAGTCTCCATCAGTTCGGCGCGGCGTTTGACTAAGCGCAATCCCGTTTCAAAATCAAAGACGCCTGCTGCGTACAGGGCAACATATTCTCCTAAACTGTGACCGGCAACTACTGCGGGTCGATCGCTCTTTTCTCGCATTAAGTCAGCCAAAATGCTTTCTACTACGAACAAGCAAGGCTGAGTGTAGAGAGTCTGAGATAGTTTTGCTTCTTCTTTTTGGCAAACTTCAGGGACAGACCAGCCTAAAATTTCTTTAGCCAGCTCAAATTTAGCTTTGGCTGCTGGCAAGTTTAATAAGTCTGCACCCATCCCGATCGCCTGGGAACCTTGTCCGGGAAATACCCATGCTGTTTTAGTCATTTTTCCGGTAATCTGCTAATTGGTGGTTGCTAAGAAAGTGATTGCAAAAATTCTTTGTTTCCCGCTTCTGAGTTCGCTGGCTGGTCTCCGCTATCTTTCGGTTCACGAACTATCTACTCGCGACTCACAATTATAACATATAACTGTGCTTTTTGGAGGTTTATATTTTTTTTGCTACTTTAATTCAGATCGATCGCCGTAGCACAATTTTTAACCTTCTAGCTGGGGAAAGTCGATCGAAAAATAGAGGATTTTCCCGATCGGGAGGCGATCGCCAATCAATCCTGTCCGACTGGTGCACCCTCGCGCACCTTACCCTATACATGGCGTATTAAAGGATTTTTTTTTCAAGGGTTGAACTTCCAACAATTATCGGAGGAAGTTTACAGTCGAGGAAATATCACGCCTGAGAATTGGGTCTCAAGCCTCCCCGTTTAGGGGAAATCAAACAAAATGATTCATTGCTCCAATCCTCTTTTATCAACGGCTATGGGTAGCTGTCAACTGTCAATTGTCAACTGTCAACTGATGAACTTCCCCATTGAAAAATCGCCGCCCCCCAGCTCAAACCTGCACCGAAACCAGCCGCAGCAATTGTGTCGCCAGATTTAACTTTACCCAGACGCACCGATTCGTCTAAGGCAAGCGGAATTGAAGCTGCTGAGGTATTGCCGTAATTTGCTAAATTGCTGATTACTTTTTCCGGGGGAATCTTGAGCCTTTGGGCAACTGCATCGAGAATCCGTTGATTGGCTTGGTGCAACAGCAGCCAGTCAATTTTTTCGGCGCTGATATTTGCCCGAAACATCGCTTTTTCTATGACTTCCGGCACTTTCTTGACGGCAAAGCGATAGATTTCTTGACCGTTCATGGCGATCGGCTCAAATCCACCTTGTCCGATATTCACGCCCTCAATTAATGATTTTGACTCGGCTTTGTAGGCTAAAGTGAGAGACGAATTTTGCGTGCCGTCGCTGCGAATTTCAAATCCCAAAAATCGATCGACCTCTGAAGCCTGCAATACCACCGCACCTGCACCGTCTCCAAATAAAATGCAAGTACCCCGATCTGACCAATTCACCCAGCGAGATAAAATATCTGCTCCGATCAGCAAAACATTTTGATAAACCCCTGTCCGAATGAATTGCGAGGCTGTAACTAAACCAAACACAAATCCCGAACAAGCTGCTGTCAAATCGAAAGCCACAGCTTTTGTAGCGCCCAACTGATATTGAATTTTGCCGGCAGTGCCGAACAAATCGTCAGGGCTTGATGTGGCCAAAATAATCAAATCGATATCTGTCGGCGAAATTTCTGCCATGGCGATCGCCCTGCGGGATGCCTCCGATGCCAAATCGCACAAAGAAGTGCGATCGTCCGCCAGCCTGCGCGATCGAATGCCCGTTCGCGCCGCAATCCACTCGTCAGACGTTTCTACAATCTGACTCAAACCGTTATTATCTAGCGAAACCTGCGGTGTACAAGAGCCGCTACCCGTGACGGCAATGCCGAACCCTGATTGCTGCAACATTCCTCTCCATTTATGAGCGATAAATCGAGAAATTAAAAATTAAAAAATTAAAATTAAAATTATTTTTAAACTTCTGAAATTACTTTGTTTTTAAGCAAAACCGTTGGTTTAAATCGGCATTTTTAATTTGACATTTTTAATTCTTAATTCCTTATAACGGTTTTCAACTGCTGTGAGGTAAGATCGAGCGCAATTCGCAATTCCCTTATATAAAAAGGAATCACGAACGCCCGCGAACTCTATGCCCAAGATCGTCTAATGCTAGGAAAGGCGAGACTGCTTCTAATTTACAAGAAAGAATTGGTTGAAAGCCGGAACCCTTTGAGGGAGAAATTAAAATCAGACTATTCATTACTCCAACCCTCTGACCTATAGGTAGAAGTGGCTCTCAAACTGTCAACTGTCAACTGTCAATTGTCAACTGTTGAAAGCTTCTTGTTCCACAGCGCTTTCGCGATTGGACGATCTAATTCGCTCCAGCACTTGGTTGTCAATAGCCCCTTTTGCCAAACGAATGGCATTAAAAATCGAGGCAGCTTGAGACGAACCGTGGCTGATAATGCAAACTCCAGCAACGCCCAACAGCAAACCGCCACCATGTTCAACGTGGTCTACCCGCTGCTTGAACCCCTTGAGGCTGTCTTGCAACATAGGATCGTTAATTTGATGTTGGAGCCCTTTGACCAACTCTTCCTTGAGCACCTGGACTACGACTTCGCCGACTGCTTCGGCAAACTTCAACAACACGTTGCCGACAAACCCGTCGCAGACAATCACGTCAAAGTTCCCCGACAGTACGTCGCGGCCTTCGGCATTGCCTACAAAAGGAATGTTGGGATTGTCCACCAATAACTGGTGAGTTCGCACCGCAGCGTCGTTGCCTTTAGAAGGTTCTTCGCCAATGTTTAGCAGGCCGATTTTTGGTTCGGCGACGCCCAGCACGCACTGGCTGTAAATAGTTCCCATCAGAGCAAACTGCTCCAAAAATTTGGGGCGGCAGTCCACATTAGCGCCGACATCGAGAATGAGTACAGAGGTACCCGGTACCATTGTCGGCAAAACCGCACCGATCGCGGGGCGATCGATTCCAGGTAGTCGCCCCAACCTCAGTAGGGCAGCCGCCATTGCCGCACCGGAGTGACCGGCGGACACCACAGCATCAGCCTGCTGCTGCTTCACCAAGTTCATGGCTACGTTAATCGAAGCTTTGGGCTTGCGTTTGAGGGCACTTAGAGGTTCTTCGTGCATTTCCACCGTTCCTTCTGAAGGAACGATTTCTAGCTGACCTGTAGAGACGCGGCCGATCGCGTCTTGAAGACGTAGCGAGTCTTCTATTTGCTGCGGGTCGCCCACCAGCAAAATCTCTACGCCTAATTCTTCTTGTGCCTTAAGCGCTCCAGCTACAACTTCGGCGGGGGCATGATCCCCACCCATAGCGTCTATTGCAATTCTTGCGCGTGTCGATCCCATTGACCAATGTTTGAGAAACACTAAAAATTCTACCAGGAAGTCAGCCGATTTTCGTATTGGAGCATTGGAGATTGAGTTACAGCCTTAAATCTGGGATCGGCAACTTGGGTCTAAAATTTTGGGAGCATCCACGAATGGCGTCGGGGCGTTGTACCCGTTTCTTGCGGATCGTGAGCCTGCATCCAGAAGTGCCAATAAATCGCTAAAATCTGCTCCTGCTCGATCGGACGATCGCTATTTCTGCATACAGAAGTGCGAATCGATCGCTAAAATCTGCTCGCGCTCGATCGGACGATCGCTATTTCTGCATCCACAAGTGCAGATCGATCGTTAAAATCTGCTCGCGCTCGATCGGACGATCGCTATTTCGCACTACTCTGATAGAATTTGTCGCGACTTCACTGCCAATTGAAAAACTCAACCGAATAGTTTACATGACCCGCCCAACAACGGGTACTTGCTTTCTCAGGCTCGTCGGGAACCCCAAAATTTTAGGCCTAGTTCAAGCTCCCAGATTGAAGTGTGGAGTAATTCTCAAATCTAAAATCTCAAATCGATTGACTGACTATCAGGAGTAAAAAATGCTGGATTTATTTAGCTCAGGAATCATGTCTCTGTGGCTGGACATGGCTGGGGTACGCAGTGCCGCGCCCAATGCTGTGTCGCTACTGGCTTGGCGGGGAGGGATACCCGGCTTAGTGGTGGCCGAAGAGCTGGCTTTTGGAGGAGTAGATGCAGCAAATCGAGACTTGCCGACATCCGCCGCAGTGGAGGAATATTTAAAAGATTTGAAGGCAAAAAATCTGATAGAGGGCAATCAGGGAGTTTGGGTACAAGCCGGAATGGTGCCGCTGGTAAGTCAGCAGGGAAAGGTACTGATGCCAGGGGCTTCGCTGACTAAGATTGCAACTTCTCTAGCTTCGCTGGAAACTTGGGGCACCGAGCATCAGTTTGAAACACGGTTCCGGGGAACCGGGCCGATTAGGAATCGGGTGTTGCAAGGAGATTTGGTTGTCAGTGGTGGCGGCGATCCGTTGTTTGTGTGGCAAGAGGCGATCGCCGTTGGTAATGCTCTCAATCAAATGGGTATCGATCGCGTGGCGGGTAACTTAGTCGTAACAGGCAATTTCCGCATGAATTACCAGTCGGATCCTTTGGCTGCGGGGGAGGGTCTGCGGCAGGCTCTCGATGGGCGCAGTTGGCCTTCTGACGTGCTGGCAATATATTCTAAGATGGCTCCGAGAACGAGAAAGCCGCAAGTAACGATCGCCGGTATGGTGATTGCTGAAAAATTTGTGAGATCGGGACAATTGCTGCTAAAACGCCGATCGCTCCCTTTACCCGAAATTCTCAAGCAGATGAACGTCCACAGCGACAATGAAATCGCCCAAATACTGGCAGACAATTTGGGCGGGCACAAAATAGTCCAGCAGCAAGCGACTTGGGCGGCGGGGGTGCCGGCGGCGGAACTTCAATTAATTAACGGTTCGGGATTGGGAGTGGAAAATCGGATGTCTCCGAGGGCTGCTTGCGGGATGATGCAGGCGATCGCGCGCAACCTTCAGACTACGGGGCTGACTGTTGCTGACTTGTTTCCGGTGTCCGGGCGCGATCTAGGAACTTTGGAATACCGGCATATTCCGCCGTCGGCTGTAGTGAAAACAGGTACCTTAGATACCGTGATAGCTTTAGCTGGAGCGATACCCACGCGCGATCGGGGTTTAGTTTGGTTTGCAATTATTAATCGCGGCACCGATTGGGACTCTTTGAGAGCGCAGCAAGATATATTTCTGCAAAAATTGGTGAAGCAGTGGGGTACTGCACCGGCCCTGCCGCTAGCAATTACACCGCACATTGACGGCGCTAAACCAGCTTTGGGGGCAGCAAATCGCAGCGATATTTTGCTCGGAGGTTAACGTCAGTTGAGAGTTGACAGTTGACAGTTGACAGTTGGCAGATTCATGCTTTTAGGCCCGATGCCCGATGCCCTGGGAAGGCCGATGCTCGATGCCCTGGGAAGGCCGATGCCCGATGCCCTGGGAAGGCCGATGCCCGATGCCCTGGGAAGGCCGATGCCCCACAGCATAATATGAGATTTCGCGCATAGAATATGTCACAATTGGGATAGGACTATTGTGCAAGAAGATGATCAAACTGCGATTGAAGAGATACGGGAAAAAACGCGAGACCAGCTACCGGATTGTAGCGATGAACAGCTCTACCCGCCGCGACGGCCGTCCCCTAGAAGAACTCGGCTTCTACAACCCCAGAAATAATGAAACCAGGCTGGATGTTCCAGCGATTGTCAAGCGCCTGCAAGAAGGCGCTCAGCCAACTGACACCGTGCGTGACATCCTGAGAAAAGCGAATGTATTTGAACAAGTCGGAGCCGGAGCCAACGTTGAATCCAGCACAGCAGCAGTCAGCTAGTCCCAACTATGCTGGACTGGTTAAGTTTTTAATTGGGTCTTTTTTAGAGTCGCCCGGCTCTTTGCGAGTTGATTGCGAACTGCACCCGCGCCAATCCCGGGTCTGGGTTCGGCTCGCTTTTGAAGATCCCGATAAAGGGCGGGTTTACGGTAGGGGCGGACGCAATATTCAGGCAATCAGAACTACCCTCGAAGCGGTGGCGCAAACGGCGGGCCAGTCGCTGTACTTAGATATATACGATGGCGAAGCAGGCGATCGCAACTCCGGGCTACCTAGGGGCGATCGCGATCGTCCGGATCGCGATCGTCCGGATCGCGATCGTCCGGATCGCGGTAGGCGCGATGGGGGAGACTTCCGACCTCGGAGTGGGCCTCCGTCGCCGACTCCCTTACCTAGCAGAACCCCGAGAGAACAACCTCGCCGTACTAACACACCTACGTTTAGAACGAGCAGAAATACTCCCGGTTATTAACTGCTGAATGAGAGACAATTTTAGATTTTAGATTGCCTGTTGTAGACTTTGTGTTACAAACCCTATTTGATTTGAGATTCCCAGTTTTGCGATCGGACAAAAATGTAAAATTTTAAATCTAAAATCTCAGCGGGATCGGGTAAATCTAAAATCTAAAATCTAAAATCTAAAATCTAAAATCTAAAATCTAAAGTTGCCTGACTTCAAAGAAGGGAGATTTGATTTGTGCCTCAAGCACCAAACTCATTTGCGATTTAAACAGAAAAGACGCCTGAGATACTAGGTAAAATCTAGTACCGGGCGTCTTTTTGTTCGTAAAACAAAGCTGATTGTTAACTTTTAATTGCTTACTTGGAGGAGCTCATGCTGGCATGACTGAAAAACTAACAATAGAGTTACCGAGCAATCAAAGCGCTATGTCGCTGGCTGGCAATCAAGAAGAAAACTTGAAAATTATCTCTAAGCAAACCGGCGCCAACCTCGTAATGCGAGGGCAAGAACTGCTGATTTCCGGCACAAAAACTCAAGTAGAATTGTGTCATAAATTAGTGCGATCGCTCTCCGACTATTGGAAATCCGGCAAAACCATCACCGGAGTAGAAATCCAAACAGCGCGCTACGCATTGGATACCAACCGCCAAGAAGATTTGCAAGACTTGCAACGAGACGTACTCGCCAAAACCCGCCGCGGCGAAGAAATAAGAGCCAAAACCTTCAAACAGCGGCAGTACGTCCAAGCAGTACGCACCCACGACTTAACATTTTGCATCGGCCCCGCTGGTACTGGAAAAACATTTCTAGCAGCTATTTTCGCAGTGCAAGCACTGTTAAGCAAGCAGTACGAACGACTGATTTTAACCAGGCCCGCCGTAGAAGCAGGCGAAAAATTAGGATTTTTGCCAGGAGATTTGCAGCAAAAAGTCGATCCCTATTTGCGCCCGCTTTACGATGCCCTCCAAGAAATAATCGACCCCGAAAAAATGGCCGATTTAATGGAAAGAGGCTTGATCGAAGTAGCTCCTTTAGCTTATATGCGAGGGCGTACTCTCAGCAATGCTTTCGTAATTTTAGACGAAGCTCAAAATACAACACCTGCTCAGATGAAAATGGTGTTGACTCGTCTGGGATTTCGATCGAAAATGGTAGTAACGGGCGATATCACTCAAACAGATTTGCCACCAAACCAACAGTCGGGACTGTCAGTTGCTCAAAAAATTCTGGGTAACGTTGAAGGCATTGCTTTCTGTGAATTCAATCAGTCAGATGTGGTGAGACACCCGCTAGTACAGCGGATTGTCGCTGCTTACGAATTGCACGAAAAATAGTCAGTTGACAGTAGTCAGTTGACAGTTGACAGTTGTAGGGGCAGTGCCCCCGGGAGAGCCCTCTTAGTTGACAGTTGACAGTTGACAGTTGACAGTTGTCATTGGTTGTTATTGGTTACTGGTTCTAATTTCCAATGCCCTAATGCCCAATGCCCCATGCCCAATTCCCAATTCCCAAATTAAATTATGCCTAACCTGAAAGAATTCTTAGAAGCTTGCGAAAAATTGGGAACGCTGCGTTTAATCGTGACTAGCAGCGCCGCTGTACTGGAAGTGCGCGGTTCAATTCACAAGCTGTTTTATGCAGAGTTGCCCAAGGGAAAATATGCAAATATGCACGCCGAAATATTTGAGTTCCATCTAAATATGGACAAAATTAAACAAGTGAAATTTGAGACTGGCGAGGCAAAAAGAGGCAATTTTACAACTTATGCAATTCGTTTTCTGGACGAGCAAAATGATGCTGCGTTGAGCGCGTTTTTGCAGTGGGGAAAACCTGGTGAATACGAACCAGGACAGGTGGAAAACTGGCACGAATTGAAGGAAAAATACGGGGAGGTTTGGGAACCTACACCAGTTGAGGCAATTTAAAACCAACAGACAAAAAAGGTTCGTAGTGAGGACTTCAGTCCGCAAAAAGAAGGACTGAAGTCCTCACTACGAACGAATTAGAGAAAAATATAAAGTTAGCTGTGTGAATGTAATTTGGTATGAAGGTAATTTGGGGTTTTTGTCTGGTTTTACTGGTGTTGCTGTGGGGTGGCGGTGCGAGGGCGGGGGTTTTGGGCGATCGCATTTCCAGTTTTCCCAATTCGGATAGCAAGCCTCCCATCGCCGTAGCTAAGGGAGATTTAGTGTATCCAGACTGGATGGCAGGAAGTTGGAATGTTGCCAGCACTTTAATAGATTTAGCATCTCCTTTAGCCCCAAATATTGTCACGCCTGGATTTGAAAAAAACCGCCAGTATTTGCAGCAGCCAGTATTGTTTAAAGTTCGATTTCAACCTGAAAAAAATATTGGCTTAATTTCTAATTATATATCTAAAAAAGCTCCTAAAATTGTAGCCGATCGCAATTTTAACGGTTTAAACATCGCCAAAGCCTATTTAGGCAACGGTGGCGTACTTTCGGTGAAAGTCGATCCGAACAATCCCAACCGTCAGATTACCATACTCAAGGGCGATCGCCAACTGATCTCGATTGTCACCAGTCGCGGCACAGAAACGCCGAATCCTCGGGAGTTTGTATCTACAGAAATTTCTCAGCAGGTGTTTCGGGGCGAGACTGATATTTATTTAAATGAGGTGGAAACAACCACGGCTTATCGAGTTGTTGGAGATGGGGAAAATAGCGATTCTGCGAGTCAAAAAATTGAAGCCGATCAGGTGACAGCGATTTATTTGTCGCCGCAAGACCCGGATTATTTTGCTGCTGGGGGGCATCCTGTGGCTTTGTACCGCTATCGGTTGGAGTTGTTACCGGGAGAATAGGCTAAGAAGAACGACAAAAATTATTGAGATAGTTATAGAGTTCGCGAAATAACGGACATTTTTTCTGGACTTCATTCGGATCGATTGCCATCAATAGTAAAGGAGTATGATCTCCTTTAGAAAAGCGTTCTTTATCGAGATTACTCTCATGTTCAACAATTGTTGAAGCAATTAATACATCTGATAGCTTTTCTCGGCAGCTATCTTTATCAGAATCATATTCACTAAATGATTCTGGACTATCAAAAGGCACTTTTATTTTTGTACTCAGCCACCAACGCATCCGTTCATGTCTTTTGCCTCGAAAATCTGAATTTTTAGCTATTGAATTATTCCAATCAGCAATAATCCAAGCTTCGATTTCCGGCGCGGCAAACCCAACAAATTTTTCGATGTCAGCACATTCTGGTATTTTTGATAACTCTGTCAATATTTTTGATTTTTGGATCTGAGAATCGCGACAATCCAAATCATCGAAAACTAAAATCAAGTCGCATTTATTTGGTTCTGCTTTTAAGGCAATGGGCAATTCTTGCTTGATTTGTTCAATTAAACTTTTACCTGTTCTGCCATAACTACCTGCCTGATTAGCTCTAGGGCCAGGTTTTTGACGGGCTGGCGTTTTTCGTATAAATATACACCCAGGAAAAGTTTTTTCTAAAAAAGGAAAGAATCCTCTAACCTCAGCCTGACCGCCACCAGAGAAAACCCACACTACCACGGCCATCCTCCAATACTAGGATCGCCAACACGATATAAGTCACCTAATTCCCATCCCTCTTCAAGTTTTGGCTCCAGCAGTTCTTTTGAAAGAGATTTGACTGAGAAATGGGTTCTATTTTCGGGATAAAAACAAAGAACGTTCTCTAAACGATCGGTAAAGTGATCTAAAAGGTCGGGGCTATGGGTGGTAATAATTATCTGAGTTTTTGTCGCAGCTTTTTTAATCCACTCAGCTAAAATTGGCATCCACGATACGTGCAATCCTAATTCCGGTTCATCAATGACTATCAAAGAAGGAAGCAGTGGAGAATGTAAGATAGTTGCCCAACAAAGCATCCTTACTGTTCCATCTGACATTTCATTAAGGTAAAATGCTTCTTTGATACCTTCAAAATGCCATTCTACAGTGAGAGATAAGCGACCAGAACGTACAGGTCTAAGGCGACGAGTTTTTGGTAATATCGATTTCATCGCCTCGTTCAGGCTATCTTCAAAGTCGATATTGTGGCTTAAATTCTCCAAAACTAAGGGCAGATTATCTCCAGATGCAGATAGGTAAATATCACTTCCACCTATTTTAGGCTCTACGGTTCTAATTAAATTCAAATTCATGTTATTGGCATTATAAAATTGCCATTTTGAAATTAATTCAATTAATTTTCTTCTAATTTTGTAAACAGGTCGTGTATCTTCTGGGGGAAATTGACTATTTTCAAGGAGTATAGGAATTGTCAATAAACCCAAAGAATTTGTAGGAATGTTATCTAAAAGTTGAACCTGAGTTGACTCTTGACCGGGAGAATTGTTAACATATAAAAAGCCTTGCCCTAATTCTCTTTCATGTAATTCATAGTAATAGAAAGGTTGCTTGCTGGAAGAAGTTTCCTGCAAATCTTCTCCGCCATACAGATATTCTTCAGAGAGGCTCGCCCTTACTTTTTGTCGATCGATATAAAGTTTGAAATCAAGAATTGCGCTGTCTTTTTGAGGATTACCAGTTTGGTTAATTTGCGAAAAACAGTAGGCAATACTGACTTTTGCTGGACTTTCAACATTGACATCTAAGATTTTATCGCCACCAAATTTAGAAATAGCATCCTCAAAACTACTCACGCCCCGATTTTCATCGGGCATAGCAATTAGGCAATCTTTTAAAAATTTTAAACAACTAATGAAATTGCTTTTGCCTGAACCGTTTGAGCCGATAAATATATTAAGGTTGTTTAAATTTACAGATGGATCTAGGTGTAAATTCTTATAATTCTTGGTTGTCAGAAATCGAATAATTGGTTGATTCATACGATCGCTCCGGTTATACTTCAGAAAGTTAGGGCAGGCAAGATGCCTACCCTACAAAGGTGAAAAATTGATTTTTCACCTTTTAACTCTCGACTTTCAAATTGTCCGTTACTGCACAAACTTCTTGAAAGCCAGCGTCACGTTGTGGCCACCGAATCCAAAGGAATTAGACAGCGCCACGTCAACTTTTAGATCGCGACTGGTATGGGGAATGTAATCTAAATCGCACTCAGGATCGGGATTTTCTAGATTGATTGTCGGCGGGACTTTATCGTTGGCGATCGCCATTACAGTTGCCACCGCCTCAATTCCCCCAGAACCGCCCAAAAGATGGCCGGTCATGGACTTGGTAGAACTAATTGCTACTTTGTAAGCGCTTTCTCCCAAAACCTTCTTAATTGCCTTCGTTTCCGTAGAATCGTTAGGAAGCGTGCTCGTGCCGTGAGCGTTGATATAGCTCACTCGATCCGGCGTCAAACCAGCATCCTTGAGCGCTAAAGCGATCGCCCGCGATGCACCTTCGCCCCCCGGTACTGGGGATGTCATGTGATACGCATCGCAGGTTAAACCGTAGCCGACGATTTCTGCGTAAATTCTGGCCCCTCGTGCCAAAGCGTGTTCCATTTCTTCTAAAAGCAGAATACCAGCACCTTCGCCGACGACAAAACCATCACGATCGCGATCGAACGGACGGCAAGCATGAGTCGGGTCATCATTGCGAGTCGAAAGCGCCCTCGCCGCAGCAAAACCCGCCACACACAAAGGAGTTACCGCCGCTTCGGTACCGCCGCAAATCATGGCTTGGGCATAACCGCCCTGAACTAGGCGAAACGCATCGCCCACCGCGTTTGAGCCGGCAGCGCAGGCTGTCACCGTGCAAGAGTTCGGCCCCTTGGCGCCCGTTTGAATCGCCGTCAGGCCTGCGGCCATATTCGCAATCATCATGGGAATCATAAACGGGCTGCATCGATCGGGGCCGCGAGTCAAATAGATCTCTTGTTGGTCTTCTAAAACCTTCAGGCCACCAATGCCGGTGCCAAGAATGACACCCACCTGTTCTGCGTTCAGGTCGTTAATCTCAAACTTCGCATCAGCCAGAGCTTGTTTGCTCGCTGATACCCCAAATTGAGCAAAGCGATCCATCCGCTTTGCTTCCTTGCGCTCTAAATACTCGTGAGGGTCGTAACCCTTCACCTCTCCAGCAATCCGGCAGTCGTGCCGCGACGCATCGAACAAGGTGATCGGGCCGATGCCATTCTTCCCGGCCAGCAACCCGTCCCAATATTCAGACAAGGTATTGCCGATCGGTGTAATCGCGCCGAGACCCGTGATAACAACGCGCTTACGCTCTAAATTTGTCATGATTTCAGTTTCAAAAAATTAAACACCCAGAACGCAGAACAAAAGAGGAGTTGTTAGTTTTTTAACTTCTCTCCTCTTAGGGGAAAAGACAGGTATTTTATGCTTTTGGAGCTGCAAGTTTGCTGCTGATGAAATCTACAGAAGCTTGAACCGTAGTAATTGCTTCGGCTGCTTCGTCGGGAATTTCAATATCAAACTCTTCTTCCAAGGCCATGACCAGCTCTACTGTATCTAGGGAATCTGCTCCTAAATCGTTAGCAAAGTTGGCTTCTGGCTTGACTTCGCTGGGATCGACTTCTAGTTGATCGGCCACAATTTTCTTGACTCTAGCAAAAATGTCGTCTTGGCTCATAAAAAACTCCAGTAAGTATAAAAACCCTGTGTCTTCAGACTAGGCTGACACACGGCATTGGTTGCTGCGTATCTGATCTTATCCGAAAGGGGGATCTTCGGGAGAAAGGCTTGCCGCTTTTCTAACTGACCCTCTGTGTAGGGAGTGGGCCGTTACATCGATCGGTCACTTGGAGCAATTGGTCGATCGCTTTATCCCTTACGCTGCTTTACCCTACGTTGCCCGCAGAACATAGAAAGTATAGCCATAGAAATTGCTGAATGTCTCGAATACTGCCATCTCCTCTTCGGTTTCATGAATAACTGATTGAGTAGCTGGGGTAATTTCGATCTGCTTCATTCGATCGCGTAGAGGATTGTAGTAATTCATCCACCAAGCACTACTAGGCAATCTGTGGGTGGAAAGCACACTGAAGCCAGCTCGATCGGCACGAGAAATATTTTCAACCTCGGTGCCCATCATCGGATAGACTTTTTGCCAATAGGCGATCGCAGGCTCTGGGACTCGATCGGTAAACCAACTCAACTCTGAGACAACGGCGATACCATTATTTGCCAGCAAGGGTCGCCAGAGTCGAAGGGCGCGTTCAAATCCGAGGTTATATGCAGCGCCCTCAGACCAAAGAAGGTCAACCGAGGCAACTGGCCGATCGAGTTTAGCCATGTCACCATGAATCGGAATGATGAGAGACTCAAGACCAGCCTGCTTGGCGCGGACGGTGAGTTCTTCAATAAAAACGGACGAAGAATCCACCGCCATGACAGTGCATTGGTAGTGTTCAGCCAGCAGCAACGCGCCAGCGCCGTTTCCACAACCAAGGTCGGCGATTCGCGGCTTTGGTGGCAAAGAAGGAAGATTGCACAATATGTTGCGTGTGAAGTCTGCATCACCAGGCCCTTTACGGTCGAGGCCGCGGTGTAGGTTGATCGGGGTAGTAATGCGATCGGCTTGATTATCCATAATTCATGCTGAATTTTCGATCGGTCTAATTGCCAGAGGCTGGTTAGATTTTGTTATTCTGCTCCACATTTATGACTGCATCGCCCGATCGCAATCGGAATGCGTTGGGCTTGATGATGGCGTTCCAATTCCGCGTTTTCTTGCAGTTTGAATTGTTAGCCCATTGACTCTTCCTTCAACAACACTTGCCCCATCCACACTGACCACACCATACTCAACAACAACACAATTATTCCTAGAGGTGGCACCAGACTGAGAACCCCCATTCCTAAGCCCAGATAACACAAGGAATTGGGTAGCTGCTGGCTCTTGAGTGCAGTCCAACTCACCAACAAAAACCACAAACCATCTAGACTGATTGCCGCCACTGCTAGAATACCAATCATGCTATGGAGATGGCTACCAGATAATGCTGATTGGTCATATGTAGAAGCCTGGGAAATCGCATACAAACTGAGAGTAGCATTACCAACCAAGCACAAAACAGAGAGAAAGCCAAACCCAGTTGCAACTGAGAGCAAGGCTGAAGCGTCACGCCCTAAATAGTTTGCTAGCGCCAAAATCAGCACACTGGAAATTACCGCAGAGACTAACTTTAAGCCATCTTCGATCAGCAACGGTGCAGGGTTGTGGATTGCTAAGTCTATTAATTTATTCGGATCGGCGATCGCCGAAAATCCAATTAAAAAAATTACTGTAGCCAATGTTGCCATCACCACAATGATATTGATGAATGCCGCGATGCCACCCAGTTTTTGAAGGTGAGTCACAACTTTAATCCTAATTTTTAAAGTACCTTGCTTCAATACTTCGGACAGTTTTAGATCTAATCGAGTATCTCAACCCTTGATGGCTATAGGGATGGGTATTTTTTCAATCTTTGAGTAAGCGCCCGCTCGTTTCAAAAAAACATTAAAAATGCCAGGGCTTACGCTGTAAGGCTTACAGAGTAGTTAAAAAACTGTCCGAAGTATTGAATAAGTGTAAAATAGTTAAAATCAATAAAAGCGTCAAAAAAGTCGAGAAAAAGAGCCATGACCCCTGAAGAACTAGAACGGTTGGAATCCTGTGCGGCAGAAATTGCTAAAATTTGGTATAACAATACACCCCCAAGTGAACTGACCAGTCTGGAAAATATGGAAAAACATCTCAGGCAACAATGGCTTGAAACATTGGGCCCACAAATCGGTTTTTTTTTATCAAAGAAGCAACAGGAACACAACAAGGACGACCCCGCACAGTAAAAAGCTGTATAGGTGAACTAAGAATTACTGAAAAACAGGCCGAAAAATTAGAGGTCAAGAAATCTACTCGATTATCTCCATTATTTGAAAAATGCTGTTTGCGTCAAATAGCTAATGTTTCCTACTTC
>NZ_JAHRFA010000108.1:0-19374 GCF_020883045.1 Microcoleus sp. CAWBG58
GCTTTCGTTTGAGCAACAGCAGGAGTTTGGTCGATCGCACTTTCCGGCTTAGTTTCTTTGTCAGCCAATGCAGTTGTTGTGGCTTTAGCTTGGGAAACAGCAGGAGTTTGGCCGATCGCACTTTCGGGCTTAGTTTCCTTTTCAGCTAATGCAGTTGTTGTGGCTTTAGCTTGGGAAACAGCAGGAGTTTGGTCGATCGCACTTTCCGGCTTAGTTTCTTTGTCAGCCAATGCAGTTGTTGTGGCTTTAGTGTCAGCAACAGCAGGAGTTTGGCCGATCGCACTTTCCGGCTTAGTTTCTTTGTCAGCCAATGCAGTTGTTGTGGCTTTAGCTTGGGAAACAGAAGCCGTTGAGGAAGTCGCTGTTTCTACTTTAGTTTCTTTGGCGGCTGAAGTAGCGGGAGTTTTCTCGGATGTTGTTTTATCTGTATTCTGAGGATTAGTCAAAGCATCGGTTGCTGAAAGAGTGTCATCTTTGGTTACACTTAACGGTGCATCTTTGCTGATTCCAGTTAAGGTATCTTTGACATCTGCCTTTGACTTTTCTGCAACTGTTTTGCTATCTGTCGAGGTGTTTAAACTGCTTTTTGATGGATCGGAAACAATCAATGAATCGTCGGCTTTTTTGTCGCGAATTGCAGGATCGATCGCACTTTTTGAATTGACAGAATCGCTGGAACTGGATAGCTTGTCTGTTGCAACAACTGGCTGAGTTTTACTGTCAATTAAAGCACTACCGCCAATATTTTGACTGTTGCTGCTGCTTAAAGGGTTGAGAATGGAATTTTTGGCAGCACTTCCCGGTAAAGTGTCAGGTTTTAAAACATCGATCGGCAAAAGGTTGCTAGAAACTTCATTTGTGGTAGCCATTGAAATTGCACTCCTAGTCTGTGATTGAATTAAAAGTGAGACAATGAACTGAAATGGGGCGATCGCTCGTTTTTCTAAAAGTGCGATCGGTCTGTTATTATTACTTACGGAATCCGAGTCAACTTTTTACGCAAATCTCGGAACTTTTTTTGAAAGAGCGCGATCTGCCTCTTGTTATTACTTACGGAATTCCATTAAAGTTTTTACGCAAATCTGAGAACTTTTTTTCAAAAGATTTGGTGTTTGTGAGTTGTTAGTCAGCGCAAAATCCGCCAGGGAATCAATTCCCTGTTTCATAGCTAAAGTCCTCTGAAGAGGACTGATAAATATGGGAAGAATTTATGTTTTCACCTAAATGCGATCGGAATATTTGATATTATTGCGGGAGATATTTAATTAATTCTTTAGTCCGTTCAAGAAGGACTGATGATGGCGGTAATTTATCTATGTTTGGCAGTCAGTTTTTAACTTACATCTTGCACCATTTTCAATAACCTGTAGGGGCGGGTTCGCCAAGGAATTTGAAGCTTACAAATAGGTTAAATAAACCCGCCCCACCCCACGAATAACTCCCAGATACCCCTTATCGACATTATTGATGCAAGATCTAAATTTTTAACCAACTTTCGCTATGAGGCGGGGGTTTGAACCACCGCCGGACTTGTGCTATGACGCGAAACTTTAAACCCCCAATGGACTACAACGAAGTGCAATATCTCAAATTAATCAACCGTTGAATTCACAACTTTCTGTTGCTGTTTCCGCTTCATCCGCCACCTCGAAACAACAGCACCAAAAGCTAAACTACCCAACACAGTAGTCGGTTCGGGAACTGGTTCGGGAACGCTGTCAGAAATCCCACCGCTAAAGCGGAAATTATGATCGTTAAAATCCCAATCTCCTCCTCCCCAGAGATCTTCAAATCCAACATCTGCTATTTCTGGAGCGATAAAGTTGACTCTAGCATGGGGTAGTCCATCCCCATTACGGGAACCCGGCCCCATGATAAAAGTATTTCTACTATTTTGAACGTAGATCCCAAAAATCAATTCTATTCCTCTAGAAAAACTTCCTAAATTGATTTTTTTTCCCACTTCCCAATTGGTGGCAATATATTGTTTTTTGGGTTGATAAAGACTCAAATGACTGGTGTAACGAGCTGTTATTGGTCTGAGAACTTCTACAAATACATCTTCCCCTGTTGAGAAGAGTTGACCTCCAACGATCGAGCGAGCGAGAGAGCGAGGTTTTGCTGGAGGAGACATTTTTCTGAGCGCATCAATAAAATTGTCTCGGGTGAGCTTATCTACGGGCAATTTTTTCAAAAATTCGATTAAAGTCAAGTTATTAGCTTTCTGAGCAAGCAATGTCTCGGCTTCTTGTCGCTCTGTTTGTGTGGAATTTGGCGGCAATAAACTTTTGACTAAATTTGATAAATCATTCGCAGAGTTTGGGTTGTTTTTGTTGATACTTATCGGCTGCTTTAGCTGTTTTTGAAGCTGTTGCAATAAAGATTGATCGTCGTCATTGATTTTGGCTATTGATGATAATAATCCATCCACAAAAATAAGATTGGATGGTACTTTACCAGTATTTACAAAATTTTCTAGCTCGGAAACCTTGACTTCTCCACCAGGAATTAGTAAAGAATATTGATCGGGAAGTACAATAGTTGTTGCTGCTAATCCCGGTGCGGCAATTCCAAAACTAAACCCTAATGCTAAAGTCCATAAACTTCCTCGGACAAACAAATTTGAAATTGACGGCATGAATTTCACCCCAGTTTGCATAAAATAGATCGAGCCCGATCGCCCTTAAATCACGACAACACTTAGAGAGGGCACGCCTGCGATCGCAAACAGTGCCCCGTCAATATTGATTACGGAAGCCGGTCAAACTTTTTACGCAAATCTCAAAACTTTTTTTCAGATATGTCTCAAACCCAGACATATCAATAGATCCGGGTGACTCACCCCCCCAAACAAGAAACCGGGTTTCTGGCAAAGACTGTGCATCAAAGCCAATATTTTCAGCCAGAAACCCGGTTTCTGAGAATGGTGCATATCGGCTACAACGCAGAATTTTCGTCAAAAATCCGGTTCCTGACCGCCCGATCGCCCTTAGATGTAAAGTTTTGTAACAATCATGCTCAAAATGCGTAAAAACTTGCGACTTTACCCGAAACCTAAATAGAAGTTCTACCAGACTGCACGAAAATGCCATGAGAAGTGAGGGGATTGAGATGGAGGAAGAAGAAGAAATCGATTTGCAGCTTCAACGGCTAGCTATTGAAGCGCAAAGCCACCCAATACGCAGCCGCGAGCGAAACAGAGCGTTAAACAGCTTAATTCGGGAAATTCAACGTTGTCCCAGAATTGCCCGTCCCTCCATAGATTCGCATCTTCGTCATAGTTATGAAGACATTTATAACGAAGCACTTGCGAGAACATTCGAGCATATCTGTCAAAGAATTGATACCTATGATTCGCAAAACCCGGTAATGGCTTGGGTTAATTACTTCTTTAAATTGAGATTCAAAGATGTTTCAAGGGAACGTATGAAAGAAATCAAAAACGTTGAATCACTTTCATTGGAAGATTTAGAACACAAGGCAATTCAAAGATCGCAACTCGAAATGGAAGATACCGAAATCTTTCGTGAATTAATCGAACAAGACCCAGATGAAATTTTTAGAAATAAATCGGTACGCGGTCGTCCAGATATTACATTACAAGAGGTGATTTTAGCAAGAATGGATGACGCCACCTGGGAAAATATCGGCGATCGATTTGGGATTTCACCTCAAACAGCTTCGAGTTTTTTTCAGCGAAGTTTGCGCGATCGTACCGATTACATTCGCAATAAGCTACAGTAGATTTGAGCGGTGGAGCGCTGAAAATAATGATGAGTCAAACGATCGAACCGATAACTTTCACAGTGCCGCTATCTTTTGAAGCGCACGAAATTGCCGAACAGTGCGGCAAGCAATCTAACCAGAAAAACTTCAAACAAGTTTATCTCAATACTCTCGCAGTGTACGCGCTAGATTATTATCTGCGGTGCATGGGATTCGAGACGGATTGGCCGGTGAGCGACAGCCGCAATCCGTTAATGCTGAAACTTATGGATGTAGCAGATTTAGACGTTAAACAGGTAGGAAAAATAGAATGCCGTCCCGTCTTATCCGATGCAGAAACTTGTCACATTCCCTACGATGCTTGGGGAGACAGAATTGGTTATGTAGCGGTACATTTAGACGAATCATTGAAGCAAGCAAGGCTGTTAGGTTTTACCAAAACAGCAGCTAAAGAAGTAGCTTTGAATGAAATGAGTGCGATCGAAGATTTGCTGACCTACATGAATCGCATTCAACAACTGAAACCAGTAAAATTAACGAATTGGTTTGAGGATGTTTTCGATGCAGGATGGCAAGTAATGAACGAGCTGTTAAATCCCGAACAATTGCAGCTTAATTTTAGAAACAACAGCACAGTATCGATCGAGCGCGGTCAGAAAATAGACTTGGGAATGCAGCTAGCAGAATCATCATTAGCACTGGTAGTGACGCTCCCACCAGAAGCAAATTCAGAAGTAGACATTCGGGTGCAAGTGTATCCGATGGGAAATCAAACTTATTTACCTCCAGGCTTGAAAATGATATTGGTGGATGAGTTAGAAGAGGTACTTTTGGAGGCTGAATCGAGAGAATCTGATAACTTTCTTAAGTTTGAATTTAGTTCTGAATTAAGAGAATTGTTCAGCATTACTGTAGCATTGGGAGAAGCAAGCGTGACGCAATCTTTTCTAGTGTAATAGTCTCTCGATCGCCCCTAACCGGCAGGGCAGTTTCATTCTCCAAAAAACGAGGATTCTGTAGGGGTAGTGCCCCGTGCCTACCCCCCCCACCGACCATTTTTCGGTCATTTCAGACGCTTCGGGCGGGCACGGGGGCACCGCCCCTACCAACTATCTGGGCGGGCACGGGGGCACCGCCCCTACCAACTATCTGGGCGGGCACGGGGGCACCGCCCCTACCAACTATCTGGGCGGGCACGGGGGCACCGCCCCTACCAACTATCAACTATGTCATCACTAATCTTGCAAAACTTTCGCAATCAAAATCTCCAAGGCCGTTCTTTCAAAGGCCGGGATTTAACTAATACAGATTTTTCCGGTGCAGATATTCGAGGTGCAGACTTTACCAATGCAAATCTCGAGGGTGCTAACTTCAAAAATGCCACAGCCGGATTAACACCTCGCAGGGTATTAATAGTAGTAATAATTGCAGCTTCACTGTCAGGGATTGGAGGGGCTGCCTCTGTATTTACTGCGGAGATTGTAGGCTCGTCTTTGATATCCATATACAACCGGGAATTCATTATCATCCTGTTTTTAGTAATGGCATTTTTATGGGTTGCGATCGTTAGTCAAGGCATCTTAAAAGCTTTGGGATATTCAGCTATTGCAGTTGCTGTATTGATAGCTTTAATTAGTATTTTAGGTGGCATATCCGATGACGGGCATCCGATATTATCTTGGATGAGAAATTTTAGAGTTGGTTGGGTAATGGATGCTTTCAATGGTAAATTCAAGGCAGAGGGTAATTCTATTCCCTATTTAATTACAGATTTATTTCAGACTACTGCCGGAATCATGACTGTAGTAATACCTTTGTCTTTAGCCATTGCTTTAGCTAAGGTAGTGGGAGGAAACAAATTGGCAGGTTTAGTTATATTTGAGGCAGTAGCTACAAGCGGGCTTGCTACATTTTTTACTATCAGAAATTCAACTAGGTCTTTAAAAGAGCAGCTTTTAGTTAAAGCAGGAATAGTTAATACAAACAATCAATGCAGTAGAAGTGATTTTAATGATTTTGTCGCCGATTGGTGTTACAAATTCGCCGATCCGCCTTTAGTGATTGCCATTATCACTGCGACTGTCATTTTAGCTTTAGCTTGGGTTGGATTGGGAATTTATGTCGCCAGAAGAGTGTTAGCAGAAGACGATAAATACGCCTTAATTCGCCAATTAGCAGTTATTATTGGAGGAATCGGTGGCACCAGCTTTCGCGACGCTAAATTAGCCAATACTAACTTCACTGAAGCTATCCTCAAAAACACCGATTTTAGATTTGCGACAATCTACCGCACGCTGTGGCGTCACGCTAAGTCGATCGAATGGGCGAGAGTAGATGAGACAATATTAATTAATCCAGCAGTGCGAGATTTGCTTGTCACCGGCAACGGTTATCAAAAATCCTATCAAGGTATGGATTTGAGAGGAGCAAACTTGATCGGTGCACACCTCAACTACGCCAAAATGCAAACAGCAGACCTCAGTCAAGCGACTTTAGAAGCTGCTAATTTAGAATATGCAATTTTAACTCAAGTTCAGGCGATCGGCACCGATTTTAGCAGTGCCAAAATGACAGGAGTTTGCGGTTTGGGAACTTGGAATATTGACAGCACTACTAAACTAGAATGGGTTGATTGTAAATGGGTTTATTTACTAGAAGAACCGAAACCGAGAACCGACGATCGCGAACGCCGTCCCAGCAGTGGCGAATATAAACCCGGAGAATTTACCAGTTTTTTTCAACAAGTTGTTAACACAGTTGACTTTATCTTCGATCGCGGTGTTGACTGGAAAGCCTTCGCCAAATCTTTGCATCAAGTGCAAGTAGAAAATCAAGATATAGAACTAAAAATTCAGAGTATTGAAAACAAAGGCAATGGAATAGTCGTCAAAGTTAGCGTACCTCCTGACGCCGACAAAGCAAAAATTCACCAAGACTTCAACCTTTTCTATGAAGAAATGCTCCAACTAATGGGAGTAGAAACACCCGCCCTGCAAAACTCCGCAGAACAGCGTCAATATTTGATGTCAGTAATGGAGGAAATGGTCAGACCTTTATCCGAACAAGTAGTTTTCTTAAGGTTCGATCGAGGCGATTTGGAACAAGGATTTAAAGTAACTTCTCAAATTTGGTGCGATCGCCATCGTTACCCAATAATTTTAACAAGCAATTTGCCACCTAAACCAGAACTTACGCAGCGCTATCAACAGTGGCAAGAAATGTATAAAAGTCAAATCATAAACCAAAACAGTCGCATTAAAATCAATAAAGCTCAAATCACTAACTTTTCCAAACAAGAGCTAAAAAACCTAGCGACAGAAGTAGAAAATGACGTGCAAGATTGGTTGCGATCGCCCGATTTTTCTCAAGTAGAACAGGCATTGCACGACAACTTAAAATATGATGGTGAATTGCGAATTATCGTACAAACAGAAGATAACTTGCTGCGAAAACTTCCCTGGCATCGGTGGGAGTTTTTTAAGAACTATTCTCAAGCAGAAGTTGCTTTAAGCCGCAGAGAATGTAATAGAGTCAAAAAATCGTTCCCGTCCAGAAACAAAGTAAGAATCTTGGCAATTCTGGGTGACTGTACGGGAATTAATGTCGATAAAGACAGGCAAGTTTTGGAGAATTTGTCAGAAGCAGAAACAGTATTTTTGGTAAAACCAACTTACGAGAAACTTGAGGAGTATCTCGCCGATGAAACAGGCTGGGATATCTTGTGCTTTTCCGGTCACAGTCAGAGCGAAGTTGACGGCAATACGGGGGTGATTTATATCAATGAAACAGATAAATTAACCGTGGGACAGCTCAAACATTCTTTGAAAATAGCGATCGAACGCGGTTTAGAAATAGCAATTTTCAACTCTTGCGATGGTTTGGGATTGGGAAAACAATTAGCAGATTTAGATATTCCCCAAATTATCGTAATGCGAGAACCGGTGCCGGATGCGATCGCCCAGGAGTTTTTAAAAGTTTTTCTACAAGCCTTTGCTGGCGGCAATTCTTTTTACACTTCCGTGCGGAAAGCACGAGAAAGATTGAAAAAAAGTTGGGATGAAAAAATTCCAGGTGCTAGTTGGTTGCCTGTTATTTGTCAAAATCAAGCTGAGTCTCCCAAGACTTGGCAAGAATTATTAAGGAAGTGATTGATGGTGAGTTAAATAATTGTAAATCATATGTAAAACTCTTACTCCCTCCCCTTAGCAAGGGGAAGGTTGGGGTGGGGTTAAAAATTTATGACTGTCACGAAGCGATATATAAAATTCTTACTCCCTCCCCTTAGCAAGGGGAGGGTTGGGGTGGGGTTAAAAATTTATGACTCTCACGAAGGGATATATAAAATTCTTACTCCCTCCCCTTAGTAAGGGGAGGGTTGGGGTGGGGTTAAAAATTTATGACTCTCACGAAGGGATATATAAAACTCTTACTCCCTAAGTATTTGGGGGTTATTCGTGGGGGAGGGCGGGTTTATTTAACTTGTCTGCAAGTTTTAAGGCTGTTAGTGAACCCGCCCCTACAGCTTCTTGAAAAAGGTGCAATATCTCAGTTACAAAGAATTTTCCTAAAAAAACCCCGTTTCTAACTGCCCCTACGCCCTCAAATGTAAAGCTTTGTAACAATATTCTCAAAATGCGTAAAAACTGGCGGCTGTACCCGAAATCTAAATAGGAGTTCCACCAAAGCGTACAAAAATCGCCAGCAGAGTGAGGAGATTTAGATGGATGATGAACTAAAACAGCTAGCTGTTAAAGCTCAAAGCTACCCAGACGGTAGCCCTCAGCGACAGACAGCATTAACCGCATTGATGGACGCAATTTGGCGGTCTGGAAAATTGGGTCATCCCCAAAGGAGTTCATGGAAGCCTGATACTTATGAAGATATTTATAGCGAAGCACTTCTCAAAACATTTGAGTATATTCGTGAAAAGATTGACATTTACGATCCAGAAAGACCTTTGATGGGTTGGGTTAATTGGTTAATCAAGCAGCGATTTTCTACTGCCTCTGAAAAATATATGAATCAAAGAAGACGCAAAATTCTTTCCCTCGATGACCTAGACATAGAAAACATTCCACAAGAAATGCGATCGAATGAAACCCATGAAATGCTTCGTGAATTAATCCAAGAAGATCCGGACGGTGTTTTTAGAAGTGTGTCAGTGAGAAATCGCCAGGATATCACTTGGCAAGATATCGCTAAAGCCAATATATTAGATGATGAGAAATGGGATAGCATTGCTCAAAGACTTGGTGTGCGACGGATTTCAACTATTAACAGCTTTTATCACAATAATTTGCGTAAATTCAGGGATTACATTCGTAATAAATTGCAGTAATACTTAAGCAAGCAGGTAGAACCAAAAATGATGAGTAAAACGATCGAACCCGTAACTTTCACAATCCCGCTATCCTTTGCGGCCCACGACATCGCCCAACAATACGCGCAACTGTCCGGCCCGAAAAAATTCAAGCAAGCTTATCTCAATACCCTAGCAGTATATGCAGTAGATTATTATCTGCGCTTAATGGGATTTGAAACGAATTGGGAACACAGCGACAGTCGCGATTCAGTGATGCTGAAATTTCTGGATGTCGCCGATTTAGATGTTGTCGGTATTGGCAAAATTGAATGCCGCCCTGTCTTGCCAGATGCTGGAAATTGTCACATTCCCTTCGATGTTTGGGACGATCGCATTTGTTACGTTGCCGTACAGTTGAACCAATCCTTACAAGCAGCAACGCTATTAGGATTCACTCAAACAGCCGCCGCAGAAATCCCCTTGACAAATCTGAGAAAGTTTGATAACTTTCTCGAATACTTGAACGATCGAAGACAAACAGCAACTGCAAATACTAAGAGCGATCGCCCGCAATTCATTAACTTAAAACAATGGTTTGATGGGGTTTTTGAGGAAACTTGGCTGACTGTCGAACAGTTGTTTAATCCGCAAAAAGTTGAACTGATTCGTTTCAAAAATGTAGTTCCGATCGTCCGAGGCCAGCAAATTGACTTAGGAATGGAACTTGCAGGTGCTGCGGTAGCGTTGATAGTTACGTTACCGCCAAAATCGGATTCTGAAGTGGAAGTTACGCTACAAGTACACCCGATCGGCGATTCAGTTTATTTACCAAAAGGAGTTAAATTGATGGTGCAAGATGAATCGGCAGAAACTGTTTTAATTGACGCAGAAGCCAGGGATGCAGATAACTTCATCCAGTTAAAAATCGACAGCGTTGAATCGGGAGAATGCTTTAAAGTTACTGTTGCTTTAGGAGCAGCAAGTGTCACAGAAAAGTTTTGTTTTTAAAATCAACGTAGGGGCCGTGCCCCCGTGCCGGCCCGAAGGCCTGAAGGTGGAGGGGTAGGCACGGGGGCACTACCCCTACAAATCCCCGCCGGGGTAGGCATAATAACCCGGTTTCTTTTGCCAGATTCGTAACGATTGAACTATTAATTAACTGTTCTCTAAAAATCATGCTGCAAGACTTCAGAGGCCAAAATCTTCAAGGACGATCGTTCAAAAATAAAAACCTCACCAATACAGATTTTTCCGGTGCAGATATTCGAGGTGCAGATTTTACAGGAGTAAATCTTGCCGGTGCTAACTTCAACAAAGCCATCGCAGGATTAGCACCTCGTCAAGTATTTAGAGTAGTAGTAATTGCGGGACTATTATCATTAATGTCTGGTGCTGCTGCTACAGTAGTTTCAGATGCAACATTCCAATTTGTCTTGCCAAGAACTCGGGAAGAAGAGAGTTATATTCTAACTTGTATCGCCCTTTTAACTATTGTAATTATCTCGATCTCGATCGTTCGCCAAGGTATCCAAAAAGTTGTGGGATATTTAGCAGTTGCTGGTGCTGTATTAGTTCCTGCGATGGGTATTTTAGATGCCCTGCCAATTACACCGCTACCGTGGTGGGCGGCGGCTTTTCGAGTTGGCGCATTAATAGAAGCTTTTGCTGGCAAAAGTCCTAATTTTATGTCGAAATTAATTGTGACTTTAATTGTGACTGCTGCCGGCAGCGTGGCTGTAGCCTTCGCATTAGCTTTAGCTGTTACTTTAGCTGCGATTGTTGCAGATGAAAGACTGACAGGTTTAGTAATATTTGAGGCAGTAGCGATAAGCGCGATCGCCGCAGTTTTTATGGTTAAAAATACCTCTGGCTATTTCAAAAGGCTTCTGTTAATTGAAGCAGGGAAAGTTGACAGTCAAGGCAATAATTGCTTCTATGTTATACTAAAATGCGAGGAGGAACTCCCCGATCCGCCGATAATTATTGCGATCGTCATTGCTGCTGTAATTTTAGCTTTAGCTATAGTAGCCTTAGGAATTTACGTCGCTAACAGAGTTTTAGCAAAAGATGATAAATACGCCTTAATTCGCCAGTTAGCAGTTGCTATTGCAGGAATCGGCGGCACCAGCTTTCGCCGTGCAAATTTAACTAACGCCAATTTCAGTCACGCCACCCTAAAAAACACCGATTTTACGCAAAGCAATATCACCCGCACTCTGTGGCACAAAAGCTTGATGCTTGACTGGGCAATACCGGGCGAAACCATCTTAAATAACCCAGCAGTTCGAGACTTATTAGTCACCAGAAATGGTATAGAAAAATCCTACGAACAAGCCAATCTTCGGGGAGCCAATTTAAGCGATGCCGATCTTTTTGGTATCAATCTCAGAAATGCCGATCTCACCGATGCTACCCTCCAAGCTGCTAATTTAGAACAAGCGAATTTAACTCAAGTTCAAGCGATTGGTGCCGATTTTAGTAACGCTCAAATGACAGGAGTTTGCGGTTTGGGAAGCTGGAATATTGACAGTACCACAAACTTAGAATGGGCAGACAGTCGGTGGATTTACTTGTTAGAAGATGCCAAGCCTGAAACGGACGATCGAGAACGCCGCCCCCACAACGGAGAATTTGCACTGGGTGAATTTACTAAGTTTTTTCAAGAAGTAACAAATACAGTTGATTTAATATTTCGCCGAGGCCTCGATGCCACAGCTTTCAATGAATCTTTCAGACAGGTGCAAGTGCAAAATGAAGGCACTCCATTGCAAATTCAAGCAATAGAAAATAAAGGCGATGGCGTAGTTGTCGTCAAAGTTAGCGTTCCCGCAACTGCCGATAAAGCTAGAATTCATCAGGATTTCAAGCAAGCTTATGATGAAACAGTAGCAGCCTTAGATGCCAAATATCGATCGGAGTTAAACAGTCAATCCCTGCAAATCGAACGCATCAAACAGGAACAGATTAACAACCTAGCACTGATCCAACAGCTAACAGCGAAAAAACCCGATCGCCTTGTTGTCATCACTATAGAAAAAGCCCCGGAAAATCAATCCTTAACTGTTAGAGTTAATATTTGGTCTGATGACGGCTATTTTTTGCCTACAAACTTTAAGAGAGAGTTACCGCCGATCGCAGAAATTTTACCTCTTTACCGCCAGTGGCAAACGCAGTATAAGTCTGGAGTTACTTCTCAGGTAAACAGAGGATATTCTCATGTCAAAAAAGAAATTCATACTTCTCCCAGCACTCTTGTACCCCCCCTTAGCAAGGGGGGGTTAGGGGGGGTAAAAGAGTGTTCCACCATCGCGAAGAAATCGTATTACAGCAGATTTAAAGTTGATGCAATACGGTGGCAAGGCTTGGTAAATTATTCTCGCAAGTGTTGCAAATTAATGCCTGCTTTTTTTACCAGGCATCCGCTGTCTTCCAAAACCGACACTCCAAATTTTTACCGAATTAAAATTAACAAAAATCAAACTACAAATTTTTCTGTTAAAGACTTAAAAACCTCAGCCGAACAGTTAGAGAGTAGCTTAAATACTTGGCTGAAATCCGCATCATTTCACGAGATCGAGCGTATATTGCGTCAAAACTTCGACCCAAAAGACGAAGTGCGAATTGCAATCCAAACTGAAGATGACTTGTTGTGGAGATTGCCGTGGAATTGTTGGGATTTTTTGGCAGAGTATCGAAAAGCTGAAATTGCTTTTAGCGGGCCGAATAATGACAGAATTGTCAAAAATCGCGATCGCACTCAGTTGAGAATTTTAGCTATTTTTGGGGACAGTACGGGGCTCGATCTGAATGCAGATAAGGAAACTTTGAAAAGTTTACCAGCTCAGGTGGACTTTTTGGAACAGCCAAGTAGGGAAGAGTTCGATCGCTATCTTGGAGATGCACGAGGTTGGGACATTCTTTGTTTTTCGGGGCACAGCTATAGCGAAGCTGATAGCAGCAAGGGTTTTATTCATATCAATTCGCAAGAACAACTGACAATTGAAGAGTTAAAAGAGGTTTTTTCGGGGGCGATATCCCGCAATTTGCAACTAGCAATATTCAACTCTTGCGACGGTTTGGGACTTGCGAGACAGCTAGCTGATTTGTATTTACCTCAAATGATCGTGATGCGCGAACCCGTGTCCGATCGCGCCGCCCAAGAGTTTTTAAAATCCTTTTTGAGGTATTATGCTAGTGGTAATTCTTTATACGTGTCGGTGCGGCAAGCACGAAATCATTTGCAAAATATTGAAGGCTGTCCCTATGCGAGTTGGCTGCCTGCGATATGGCAGAATTTAGCAGAAATTCCCCAAAATTGGGAAAGACTTTCAGATTCTACTAATTGAGTTGTATGGTGATTTTAGTTGCCTGAAAACAGGGGGATGTTGGTTGTGGTTAATTATCTAGCAGATTCCAGGTTTATGAAGTACACTATTCCCCTTAGTAAGGGGGGGTTGGGGGGCGTAAAAAATGTTGGGAAGCGTCGCTCTCTCCCGGGGAATTGCCCGCGCGATATTTCTGCCAGCGGGTTCACTTTAATTGAGTTGATGGTTGTCATTTTTATTATTGGGATTTTATCTGCGATCGCTCTCCCTACCTTCTTCAGGTTAATCAACAAAGCTAAAGAAAGTGAAGCCACACAATATATTAGCTATTTGAACAAACACCAAACCGCGCAATATTACGAAACAACGGGATTTACCAACTCTTTCGGATCGCTTTCATTTTCCAAAGATCCAACGGCAACTTCTGCTGCTGCTATTTTGAAAGGTTTTGGCTTTTCTGTGCAAGAAAGCAAGAATTATTTGTATGGTATCAAAGTTGCGACTCACAATGGCTATCCAATTGCAGCTCAAGTAGCTGTGTCTAAAAATTTAGGTGTGCGATCTTATTTTGGAATTATCTACGCCTACGAAAATAATATCGTAGTTCCGTGCGGCCCGGTTGCTGTTGATTTGAGTTTGGCTTCCCCGGTGCTTAAACAAGTACAGATGGTGACACAATTTCTAGCCACTCCTGAGATTTATTGTCCTTATCCTAATTTCATAAAATAGTGCTACATTTAGTAAATGTAGTTTTTGTTACCTAGTACCCAAATATAACTGGAGTTTAGACTAAGTCGTAGGGTTCGTCAGTCGGGGTTTTTTCGATTATCATCAAGTAGATGCAATAGAGCTATTGCAAAAATACAAAGCACCCCACCCCAACCCTCCCCTTGGTAAGGGGAGGGGGTAAGATTATTCTTGTTTCCCCCCCCGGGAGGGGGGACTTGCGGGGGGTAAATTTGACTTTTGCAAGAGTTCTAATCTGAGGCACCCTACTTTAATCAATCAAACATGAAAAATCTCGAACAATTAAGCGAAATTGCCCAGGCCGCCGCTTGGGGTGCCACAGATATTTTACAATCCTATTATCGCCCTGATGCCAATACTCCCAACCTGGACATTCAAGAACAAAAAGACGGCCCAGTTACTGCCGCTGATGTCGCTGTCAATTCTTATATTCTCGATGAATTGCAGTCGGTTTTAGGGAATGCAGAATTTGGCTACCTCAGCGAAGAAACTTACAAATCTTATTTAGAAAGTTGTGGCAAAGTTCCTTTACCTCAATCTTGGGTTTGGATTATTGATCCTTTGGATGGAACGCGCGATTTTATTGACAAGACTGGTGAATTTGCCGTTCATATTGCTTTAGCTTTTGAGGGAAGACCAATATTAGCGGTTGTGGCTTGGCCAGAAAAGCAAAAGATTTATTATGCCATCCGCGATGCTGGTGCTTTTGGGGAAATTCGCGGGGGTTCTGCGGTGAAATTGCAGGTTTCTGCGCGCAATATAGTGGCAGATTTATCTATAGTAACCAGTCGCAGTCACCGGGACGATCGCCTAAATCGACTATTGCAAAAATTTCCCTGCCAAAATCAACTGGCTGTGGGTAGCATCGGCTGCAAGATTGCGACGATTGTGGAACAAAAAGCTGATGTTTATATTGCCCTTTCCGGGAAGTCGGCGCCGAAGGATTGGGATTTGGCGGCGCCGGAATTGATTTTGACGGAAGCGGGCGGGCGATTTACTCGTTTTGATGGTTCTGCTTTGCAATACAACCGAGGAGATGTCAGTCAGTGGGGGGGGTTGTTGGCGAGTAACGGTTGCTGTCACGATGCTTTGTGCAGGGATGCTGAGGGGATTTTGGCGGAGATTGATTCGGGTTTGCGGTAATCAGGTTGGCTTGTAGTGAGGAATGCGAGTTCTGGGAATGGATGCGGACTGAAGTCCTCACTACGAACCTGGTTGGCTTGTAGTGAGGAATGCGAGTTCTGGGAATGGATGCGGACTGAAGTCCTCACTACGAACCTGTTTTTTTATTGCACCTAACATTATAAGCTGAATTATGTATTAATTGTCATGTTTGAGTTCTCAGTACAATGCACTTACATTTTAAAAATGTTTGTGGTATATGCTGCTTGCATTCATCGCAGTAATTGTACTTAAGTATTTTTTGCTCTTTATCGGTACTTTAATTAACAAGCTCTTTTTAAAGAAAACTTTATATAGCTCTGCCAAAAAAACTGTTATTGTAGCTACAACAGATCAGAAATAACCGAATTTTTACGCAGAACTGCTGTGTCTGTGTAAATCAAAATTGATATATAGTTTCGGACGCCAGTCACGAAATTGGGGAGTTATTGTCTTTTTTTTACCCCAAATAGGTGTATTATGTCGAATTTAAATGCTCCAGTTTCAGTAAAGTCGATCGCCTTTATCGACACTCAAGTACCAAATTATCAAAGTTTGGTGGCTGGGGTAACACCGGGTACGGAAGTTGTGGTGTTAGATGGGAACGAAGATGCGATCGCACAAATTACTCAAATTTTAGCTCTTCGTACCAATATAGACAGCATTCACATCGTTTCTCACGGTGCTCCGGGTAGTTTGCAAGTGGGAAATGGCTGTTTGAGTGCAGATAATTTGTCAGCTTATTCCGAGCAATTGCAGCAGTGGCGGAGTGCTTTTTCTCAAGATGCTGAGATTTTAATTTATGGTTGCAATGTGGCAGGGGTATCTCGCGTTTGTCCGACAGCCCGACAGGGAATTAATTCCCCGTCTCATAGCAGAAGTCGGCTTCAACCGACTGAGGATAATTTCAATAAACCATTTAATCAACAGTCCCTGAGTGAGGACTTTGGCGCTCGAATGGGGCTTGAAACGAACGGCGGATCGGATGAATATGCGATAGTTCATGAACGGGCGATCGATATAGATGGTTTCGCCTTTATTAAAAGAATTGCTCAACTTACAAATACAAACATTGCTGCATCCAAAAAACTTACGGGAAGCATAGCAAAGGGTGGCGACTGGGAACTAGAAACACAAACAGGAAAAATTAAAACACCGCTGGTATTTCAGGAAGATGCGATCGCAAATTACGATCGTGTTCTCTCTAGTTTCAGCACTGCAACTAATTTTCCAATGGCATCAGATGCCTTCGTTCCTTCAGTAGATTACAACGGCGACGGTATCTTCGACTTAGTAATAGGCGGCGGAGTTTTCTTAGCTGATGGGAATGGCAGTTTTAAACAGCCCATGAGCTTTAGCGGAGGCCCGTCAAGACTTGGCAACTTTAACGGCGACACAATATTAGACTTAGCAACAGCAAATCCAGTCTTTTCTGGCACTGTCTCAATTAGGCCAGGAAACGGCACTGGTGGCTTTGGTGCGCCTATAAACTCAAAAGTAGGGAACACTCCCCTATCTATCGCCATTGGTAACTTTAATGCCGACACCTTCCCCGATTTGGCTGTGGTAAATGGCAACCCTCAAGGTGGTGGCAGCGTCTCAATTTTGTTGGGGAATGGCACTGGTGGCTTTGGCCCGGCCACCAGCTTTGGTGTCGGAGGAATTCCCGCTTCAGTTGCTGTGGGAAATTTTAACGCCGATAACTTTCTTGACTTAGCAGTGGGGAACAGTCTTTCTAATAATGTCTCAATTCTATTAGGAAATGGCACTGGCGGTTTTAGTGCTGCCACTAACTTTAGTACGGGGCAAAATCCCAATTCCGTTATTGTTGCCGACTTTAACGCAGATGGCAAAACCGACATAGTAACAGCCAACAACGGTTCTAACAACGTCTCAATTTTATTAGGTAATGGTACTGGAGGTTTTAGTACCGCCACTAATTTCACAGCGGGAACAAAGTCTAATGCCGTTACAGCAGCAGATTTGAACGGCGACGGCAAACTCGATTTAGCAGTATCGAACTCCGGCTCTACCAACCTATCAATTTTACTGGGAAATGGCGCTGGAGGATTTAGTTCGCCGATCGACTTTGAGTTGATGGGGAAAAACCCTGGGAGGGTAACAGTCAACGATTTTAACAACGATTCCCTACCCGACTTGGCAGTAACGGTAACAAACGGAGATTCTAGCAATGTCTCTATTCTACTGAATACACCCAACACAGTCAATTTTGGGGCGGCAACCTACAGCAGTACAGAAGGGACAACAGACACAGTAGTTAATATTCCTGTAACTCTCAGCGGTGGCACTCCCTTGAATGATGTAGTCGTACCAATTGCGATCGACCCCAGCAGCACGGCAACCCAAAATTCAGACTACACTATTGCCCCGACATCGATTACATTCCCCGCAAATGCAACAGGCGCCGCACTCACCAAAAATGTTGCAGTTACTATCAAACCCGACAACATAGCTGAAAACGCCGAAACCGCAATTCTCAACTTCGGTAAAATTACCGGAGGCGTTGCGGGTACAACCAAACAAACAACACTAACTATTGCACCTAACGGTACTGTTTCCTATGCGGTTGCTGCGGGTATTGCGAGCATTCCCGAAGGCAATAGTGGCACAACTCCTCTGACTTTTACAGTGACTCGTAGTGGCGACACTGGCGGGGCTAGTAGCGTCAATTATTTAATCGGCGAAACTGCTACTAACGGCAGCGATTACAAAAATATAGGTGGCACTTCTGGGGCAACAGGTACCACAGGCACGATTAATTTTGCCGCCGGTGAAACATCGAAAACTATTACTCTGGATGTGTTAGGCGACACCATAGTTGAAGCCGACGAAACTATTGTCGTCCTCCTATCAAATCCTACAGGTGCGGGCGTAACACCGACAATTACCACTACTAGCGCTATCACAACGATCGCCAATGATGACAAAGCTGGTGTTACTGTTAGCCCAATTACGGGATTAACTACGACTGAACTCGGCGGGAAAGCTACTTTTACAGTCAAGCTCAATTCTCAACCGAGTGCTAACGTTACCTTCGGCTTGAGCAGTTCCAATGTTGCAGAAGGAACTGTTTCTCCTAATAGCATAACTTTCACTCCGGCTGACTACAGTCAACCGAAAATAGTAACAGTGACTGGGGTTGACGATTTGGTGGCTGATGGAAATGTAGTTTACAAAGTTGTCACGGCGGCTGCTGTCAGCACCGATCCTATTTACAGAAATCTCAATCCCGATGATGTCACAGTCACCAACAGTGACAATGAAACTCCGGGAATTACGGTCAATCCTACGGCGGGATTAACTACGGGCGAAGATGGCAGCAAGGCTAACTTTGCTGTGGTTTTGAATACTAAACCAATTGCTGATGTGACTATTGGTTTGAACAGTTCCAATATTGCGGAAGGAACTGTTTCGACTCCTAGTTTGACTTTCACTCCGGCTAACTGGGATACACCGCAACCGGTAACAGTAACTGGGGTTGATGACAGCATTGGTGACGGCGATATTGAGTACAAAATTATCACCGCGAATACTGTTAGTACAGACACCAATTACAGCAACAAAGATGTAGCGGATGTTGGTATTAGCAACAAGGACAATGATACGGCTAGTATTTCTATTACTCCCACGGAAATAACTGCTACAGAAGGCGGTGCAAACGGTACGTACAATGTGGTGCTGAAATCGCAGCCAACAGCCGCCGTTACGATCGCTCTCACAACAGGTAGTCAAATAGAGCCGATCGCCCCTATCACTTTCACTCCCAACACTTGGAATATCGCTCAACCCGTTACGGTGATAGCTGTTGATGATGCGATCGTCGAAGGCGCACACAGCGGTCAGATTACTCACAGTGTTATCAGTGCCGATGTTAAGTATAACGGGATTGCGGTTGCGGGGGTTGTAGGGGCGATCGCCGATAACGATGTAGCACCGACTCCAACTCCGACACCGATTACAACTCCGACTCCAACTCCGACACCGATTACAACTCCGACACCGGCTCCGACACCGATTACAACTCCGACTCCAACTCCGACACCGATTACAACTCCGACACCGGCTCCGACACCGATTACAACTCCGACACCG
>NZ_JAHRFA010000109.1:0-19273 GCF_020883045.1 Microcoleus sp. CAWBG58
AGCCACGCTCAGCAAGGGTTGTGGCTATTTAGGAAGAATTCCATCAAATGTTAAATTCCTCAATGAAACACAACTAGAAGATGGCTCTTACTTAAGTTTTATTAATCCCCCAGGCAAATTCAGAAAAAAAGGATTTAAACCAATCCAAATCAGAGTAATTGAGTACACAATTGAGAACTTAAATGACCCAACAGCAGAAATTAAATATCGTTTAATCACAAGTTTATTAGGCCTAAAAAATTTCCGGCAAAGTTATTGGCTGCCGAATATCATCAACGTTGGGAAGTCGAAAATACAATTGATGAATTCAAAGTACATCTTCTAGAACGAAAAACTCATATTCGCTCTCAAAGACCAAGAGAAGTAGTACAAGAAAATTATGGTCTATTATTAGGACCGAAAAGCTGTGCGATCATTCATTTGTCAAACAGCGCAGAGTGCAGAAATTTCGCCATTAAGTATTTCTTTCACCGGTACATTACGAGTTATTCGTCGTGTTCCAAATTTCAGCGTTTAGAAGCACAAGAAATCCCATTTTTTTAACTTGGTTGAACTTGGAGATTCTTGATGCGACTTTGCCACAAAGAGTTGAGAGAAACAACCCAAGAGTTGTCAAAAAACCAGTTTCAAAATTTAAATCCAAAAAAGTTAAACACAGAGGTACTGGAATAAAAATGAATCCTCGTGTTTTCAATATTTTAAAGCCTCCCAACCCTTAAGTAAACCGTATTGCCTTATCTGGTAAGCTTTCTACTTTTATTCAGCAAGCCCTAACTAATAACTAATAACTAATGACGAATGACTAATAACTAATAACTACTGATACCAATTTCCTAAAGTCCTGCTACAGATAGAGCATCTAAAATAAATTCCCACCCCGTCAAAGAATTAATCACTTGGGAGGTCAACTTTGTTAATTCTTTTTGCACCGCTTCTCTCAACTCTTCTATGCAATCGAATCTCAACCATTTCAATTGTTCTTTGACATATCCCCACAGTCTTTCTATTGGGTTTACTTCCGGACTGTATGCGGGCTGAAACAGTAAAATAACATTTTCTGGTATGCTGAGATTTAAAGAGTTATGGAATCCTCCATTATCTAGTTGAACTATATGTAAATCCTCGGGGTACTCACTAGCAAATAGTTCTAAGAATTTCTGAAAACACACTGTATCTAAATGCGTAAACTCATAAAAAAAACTGCATCCAGTTAGCGGTTCTACGGAGCCATACAGCCACAAATAAGTAAAGTCCCACTGCACTTTTCCTTGGGGCTTTATTCCTTTACCTGTTAACTTTCTTCTCTGAATCGTATGCAACCCCATCCGACTTTCATCTTGACTCCAATATCGCACTTTTTTCCATTGTTTTAAAAAGCTCTCACTCTGACTTAGACTGGCTTTTATTGAGGATGGCAGTTTTTTTAAACTCTTCTACTGCACCTGGTTTCTGCTTTTCGCTAACCGGACGTGGAAATGCGTAACTTTCCTTTAAGACGATATCTTACCCATTGATGTACTGTTCGATATGCTACCTCTACATCACAGCATAGTGTCAACCATTGATGTGCTTCTTTGTAGCTACTGAATCCTTCATTTTGGCTCAATTCCTCCGATAATTTTTTTACTGTTTCTGGAGTCATTATTCTGGGTCGTCCCGAACGAGGTTTCTGGCATAATAGTTCTTCTATTCCTCCTGAACGGTAGCTAGATAACCATCTTTGTATGGTGGTACGATGTTTACCTACGCGCACAGCAGCAGACAACACACTGTCTGCTGTCTTGGTTTTAAGCCAATAAAGAACTTGCACTTTTTGATGCCGTACAGCATCTTTCTCTTGGCACAGCAGAGTTTTGAGTTATGCAGCCGTCTCCATAATATCGAGCTTGAAAACTCCTGACATTTTTCTGACCTCTATTTGGGTACTCAATTATAAAACTGACTTCTATTAACTGTAGTACTACTTTATGAAATTGGTATGACAACTGTCAACTGTCAACTGTCAACTGTCAACTGTCAACTAACTTCTTAAATCAAGCAAAAGGCGAGCCGATTTCCCAGCGCGCCTGCACATCCTATTTTTTTTGTCAAACGTAATTGAACAGATCGTTCCGTTTCAAAAAATTATCAAACTGTCTTGCTAGCGCGGCGGCGGCGGGCTGCAACCAAGCCACCCAAACCAAGAGCCAAACCAGTCATTGTAATCGGTTCGGGAACTGCTTCTGCGCTGACGGTGAAGTCTTGGAAGTCTGTGTCGTTAGCGTTACCGCGATCGTCAAAGGAGATCAGGGTGCCTCCGTTAGACAGAGAAGCTGTTCCATTTGTATAGCTTCCGGCAGCTTGGAAAGTGTTGGTTGTTTCTCTGCTGAGCGCTGTCCACAAGGAGGATCCGCCAAACACGGCTTGTTGGGTGCCAGCGTTCAAGGTCGAGGTCGAGTAGACAGTGCCGCCATCGCCGCTGTTGAGTCCCAAAGTGTAAACTTGATTTGCTAGGAATGTGAATACTGCTGTTCCCGAACCCAAGACTGTATTGCCCAGAGATCCTTTCCATTCGTTCTCGCCGCCATTGTCAGAGGATTTAGTTTCCGAAAACAGCGTGCTAACTAGAGATGTCACCGAGTCCTTCACGCTGTAAATTCCCAAAGAGGAAGTGTAGCCACCGTGAGACTCTTTGAAGCTAAACATGACATCTGTATTTTTGGCGAAGGTGATACCGTTGGTACCAAAGGAGAAGGCTTGGGCTGGAGATCCTGCTCCTAATAAAGCGGTGGCGGCTGCGGTAGCTGTTAGGGCAGATAAGAGTTTGGTATTCATGACCTGATTCCTTGTTGTTGCAAGATATTAATAATTTCATTATGTGATAGTTCGTGTTTTTTTTCTCACTTTCTGTGAATTTTGACCAACTCTTTATGAAGCCTTTACAAGATCTTTATAAATGCTGTCGAGCCGATCTGTAAACGGGCGATCGCTCTCTAAAAATACACACCAAAAATTATAAAAATTAGGGCTGTAAACCTTGCAATCGCGGTCATGCGAGCGCTAACCCGCAACATAGATTTCGGTGGGTTTATCCTAATTTTAAATTTTATTGCAATTCTAAATCCTTAACAGCAAACACTTAGGTACAAACACTGTCAGTCTATTTTAGATTTTAGATTTTAGATTTAGTTGCAGGATTGCATCTGGGAGCTTGAGCTAGGGTAGAAAATTTTGGCTTCTACCCTGACGCTCGTGCACGTGGGACGGTACCTGTTTTTGGGCAGGGTAACTGTGTGGGAATCTAACAGTTTTGACACTCCCGGGCCTTCAGGCGTGGGGATTCTTAATTCATCGACTGACCTTTAAGCGCTATGTCCTTACGGCAATTCTTAAACCTTTCAACCGTACAAAAGTACCAATTGACGAGCTTAACTCACAACCACCCCAGAGGGTCTATAGCCTTTCTCAAAAAGATGAGGTATAACTGACAGCTTACATAACCATTAAACTAAGAGGGCTCGCATCCCAACAACGTCCGCGAATCTTTCTAATAACCGCTATATCTCCAAAAGCGTACTAGGATATGAACCTAGAGTTTGGGTATGCCCTACCCTACTTAACAAATGAACTAAATTATTTGTTTTCTGGTAAAGAGAACGCATTGATTCTCTAGCTGTATAGCGAGTTTTCGCTGCTCTGTGTCCAACAATTTATGCCGAAAAGTGTGTCTTAACTGTTTCACTCTTAGCATTGCGAGTTTAAACCTGACTGTTCTACCATAGTACAAATACAAACAAGGTTGGGATTTTTAGGAATGGATTTAAGAAATTAAAGCCCTCCTAAAAGGACAGGGTTTTAAACCCAATTTCCCGATAAAAGTTTTCTATTAATCCAGAAACTAGGAATATTTGTTGTTTGGGACTTGCGTATGGGAATTAAAGTAGTCGATCGCTCGGGTAAATTACTGACAAAGTGCGATCGCTGGGTTTAGGTCTTGTGGTTGAACTACAGAGAACCCGCACCGTGACAGATCCCAAAAATGCGATCGAGAGGGGGCTTTCTGCTTTGAAAATTGCCAAAAAGCAGATTTCCATCAGAAAATACCATATATAGATGCGCTTGGCAAGCCATATTCGCGATCGATCGTCAGATCGCATCAAAAAAGACCGCTGTAGCGTTCCTCAGCCCAAGGTTCGCCCCTCCGGTGGTAGCCGTTGCGTTCCCAAAAACCGAGTTGTTCGGTTTCTGTAAACTCCAGGCCGTTAATCCATTTCGCGCTTTTCCAGGCGTAGAGGTGCGGAACTACCAGCCGCATCGGGCCGCCGCGATCGGGGGATAGCGGTTCGCCGAAAACGGTGTGGGCGAAAAAGTTTTCTTCTCGGAGGAAGTCGGCGATCGCAATATTAGTAGTGTAGCCGCCGTAGCAGTGTTCCAGGACGTGCAGGGCTTTAGGATCGACTTCTATGCTGTTCATAAAATCCGTGACTTTGACTCCCGTCCACTGCACGTCTAGTTTTGACCAGCGGGTGACGCAGTGAAAATCCGCAGTAAAGTTACTTTGGGGCATGGCCTGGAAGTCTGACCAAGTGAAGGTTTTTGGTTTGGCCAATCCCCAGACTTTAAATTCCCAAGTCTCAATGCTGATGGAGGGTGTATCGCCGTAAGTCAGAACGGGAAAGCCGTTGGCGAGGTATTGACCTGGGGGGACGCGATCGCTGTTATCTGATTCTGGCTTGCGAAAAAATTTGCCCTGCATTTATTCAAGCTCTACAGTAAATGACTGCAATCCTCAGTATAACTTACACATAACTACAAACAACAGCTTTACCGGTGGATGATTTACCAGAAAGAATTAGTTGAAAGCCCCAAGTCTTTGAAGGAGAAATTAAAATCAGACTATTCATTACTCCCATCCTCGGACTTCAGGGTAGAGGTCGTTCTCAAACTGTCAACTGTCACTTGTCTGCTGTAGACAAGATTGCCAAAGTCTTTTTGCGGTGTTGTTTGCATAAATTCTTGTTCGCTGTTCCCCGTTCCCTGTTCCCTATTCCCGACTTTTGCAAGAAGTCTTGTCAACTGTTGAACGCCTTTGATCGAACTTGCAACGCTTGACTTTGGCGCGTTTTTGCGATCGAAATGATTCTGAGGAATCTTGGCGAATTATTAAAATATTGCTGAAGCAAGTGGAGTTTGCGAGATCGTTTTAGGATAGCAGACTCAGCGACTGGAAAAACCTTTTCACGTGCAGATTGCCCGAGGATGTGCAGAAAAAATATATTAGAACCGGGAGTGTCGATCGCCTATGCTGAAAAGAGAAAATTAACACCACACTAAAACTCAAAAGGCTAGTTTCCAGCAGTTAATATTGATTGATGTAGCACAATGATATATCCTACACCAACTACCACGATTCGGCTTTCGCCGGCGCTAAGCGATGTCTACCGAAACATTAGTTAACTGGCTCGAAGAGAACACGGAATTAGGCATATTATCCCGGGATATTTTACAGGCGATCGCGCTGGAAATGGAAATCTCAACTTTTCCCCCGGGATTTCGAGTGGTAATCGAAGATACACCAGTCACCAATCTCTACATCCTACAAACAGGACAAGCCGATCGCTACCGCCGCAAACAACCGGGTTTAATGTGGGGGAGTAGTTTGTTACCGGGGGCGATCGTCAATTTATCGGCACTCCAGCGATCGCAACCGGCAGATAGTAGAATTATTACTCGGACAGAGTGTAAATTTTGGGTCATTAGTGCCGATCGCTGGCGCAGTTTGCTAGAAAGATATCCACGCATCACCGAAGCCTACGCTCAACGCTTAGCCGCGAAATTAGAGCAGCTAGAAGCAGAAATCGCCTATGAAAGAGAGCGTCAAAATGCCCTTCGCAGCTATCTAGTACCGCAGGCGAAACGGGGAGTAATTGGGAATAGCCGTTATGCGGTAAAATTGCGGCAACAAATTCGGGCTGCATCGAGTGACGAGCGATCGGTGTTAATCTCTGGCGAACCTGGTTTACAAAAGGATAACTTAGCTGCTTTAATTCATTTCGGTTCAAGTCGTCGCAGCGAGCCAATTATTCAGATCAAAAGTGCCTTGCTTCAGAGCAATGGAGCCGAATTATTCGGGCGTTTGGGCGGTAAACCTGGGCTGTTAGAATGGTTGGGAGAAGGGACGTTAATTTTAAATGACGTTCAAGAATTACCCGCTCAATTATGTCCGCAGATTCAGCAACTATTAACCCAAGGAACCTATACACCAGTTGTCAAAGAAGGACAAATACCACCGCAACCGCGTTCTAGCAATGCTCGAATAATTTTAATCTCAGAAATCGTCCAACCCCAGCTAGATAAGCTGACGCAACACAAGATTAAAGTACCGTCACTGCGGGTGCGTAAAGAAGATTTAGAAGCACAAGTCAACTATTATCTCAACATCTTTTGTCGCCAAAAGAAATTAGTCAAGCCCCAAATCACGCCGGAAGCAATTCGCCGCTTGCAAGCCTACGATTTTCCGGGAAACTTGCAGGAATTGCAGGGAATGGTCGATCGCGCTTTAGTTCAAGCACAGGGGAGTCAGGTATTAACCGAAGAAGTCTTTTGGGCGCAGGCGGCAAAGCAACAAAAATTTAGACTCAATTTATTCAAGATATATCCCAAATTTCGGCAATTTTTACGGAGCGATTGGTATCCCGATCGCGTGAATTATTGGTTTACCACTTGGGTATTTGCATTGGTGGTAATTATCCTGTTTGTTGCTCCCCAAGATCGACAGCATAATTTTGCCCTAAATATCTTTTGGGCTTGGTGGTGGCCGTTAATTTTATTATTATTCCCCATCATCGGGCGATTGTGGTGTGCTTTTTGCCCTTTTATGATTTATGGAGAAATCGTCCAAAAACTATCGCTTAAAATTTTCCCGCGAACTCTCAATAAATGGCCGCGTCAATTAGCTGAAAAATGGGGTGGCTGGTTTCTCTTCGGATTATTTACTTTAATATTTCTGTGGGAAGAGTTGTGGAATTTAGAAAATACCGCCTATTTATCCAGTTGTTTGTTATTGCTAATTACGGCGGGCGCGGTAATTTTTTCGCTGATATTCGAGCGGCGGTTTTGGTGTCGTTATTTATGCCCGATCGGCGGCATGAATGGATTATTTGCTAAACTCTCAATTATCGAACTGCGCGCCCAACAGGGAACCTGCGCGGCGGAATGCAGCACCTACCATTGCTACAAAGGAGGCAAAGGTTTTGGGGAAGGATTAACTACAAATGGATGTCCGGTTTATTCCCATCCCGCGCAATTAACCGATAATAAAGATTGCGTGTTGTGCATGACTTGCTTAAAAGCTTGTCCCCATCGATCGGTAGAATTAAATCTGCGCCCTCCCGGCATTGAATTATGGACTACTCACGTTCCCCACAGTTATGAAGTTGCCCTATTATTTCTCTTATTAGGCGGAATTTATATCCACCGGTTGCCAGAGATAAATAGTTTGTTGGGGCTGGGCATCAATTTAGAACAATTTTTACCACATTTAGGACTGTCGATCGCGGTGTTAATTATCCCGCCGATTATTCCGTTAGTTGCCTATGCAGTCATGCAAGCAATTTACCGATTGGGAAAAGCAGAAACTATCCCATTTAAAATTACTAAACCGCTTTCATTTGTCTGTCTCGCCTACGGATATCTACCTCTAGTTTGGGGCGGTAGTTTGGCTCACTATTGGCGATTGGGTTTGCAGGAAGGCGGGCGAGTGATTCCCGTAGCTTTTGCGACTTTCGGACAAATTAGAGATGATTTGCCGAGTTTTGTGGTAGATCCGGCGGTGATTAGTTTTTTGCAGGGTCTAACTTTAATTGTATCGCTGTTGGTGACGATATTTGTAACTCAAAAAATTGCCAAGCGATCGCTTAAATCTTTGATTCCTCAGCATTTAGCAAGTTTGTGCCTGATGGTGAGTTTGTGGTATGCGATCGTGGGAAATTAAAATAACCATTATCAATTTCGTAGTGCCAAGTTCGTAGTGCGGACTTTAGTCCGCAGGTTTTTTTGGACTGAAGTTCACACTACAAACCGTCTCGGTTCTCCGTATTTTGCGGACATCATCAAGTTCGTAGTGCGGACTTTAGTCCGCAGGTTTTTTCAAGTTCGTAGTGCGGACTTTAGTCCGCAGGTTTTTTTGGACTGAAGTTCACACTACAAACCGGCAGGTTTTTGCGGACTAAAGTCCACACTACAAACCGGCAGGTTTTTGCGGACTAAAGTCCACACTACAAACCGGCAAGTTTTTGCGGACTAAAGTCCACACTACAAACCGGCAAGTTTTTGCGGACTAAAGTCCACACTACAAACCGGCAAGTTTTTGCGGACTAAAGTCCACACTACAAACCGTCTCGATCGCTGGTAATCGATCGGACATGATATGATATGCCCATGCCAAGCAGTACGACATTGAGCAGCAAGCAATGACCGGACAAACATTACCGCTTTTTCATCAGTTCGAGAATAGTTAGAAAGCACATAAGACTTACGCACGAGAGGTCAAAAACCGGGTTTCTGGGAAAATTCCTGCAACAAAACCTATATTTTTCGTCAGAAACCCGGTTTCTCAATGCTTAGTGAAAATGCAGAAATATCCCAATTGAAGCAAACTATGTCAATACCGAAAAAAGGAACAAGAAAAATCATTGTTGATGGGGAACCTTTCATCTGGCTCATCCGAAGAAAACCTACTTATACACAAGAATGCTTTCATGGCGGAAATCTTCATGTTGCAGTCGAGCGTGCCACAAAACTAGGTTCCGTTTTAGTTATTATCACCGATAAACCCCATCCTCAAGGTTTGGTAAGCAAACAAGAAGTGAAACCAGTAACACCCTCCGATGTAACCCAATGGATACGGCAAGCGATGCAACTCGGATGGCAGCCTAGGCGATCTGGAATAACTTTTCACGTGCAGATTGCAGGGCAGTGTATGGAAAAAATATAATGCTTTATGTTGCCCAACATCAAGCATTATATTAAAGCTAATTCAGTTGATTTGGTAAATGTAAACATCGTCTGAAAGTTAAAAGTGTATAATTAGGTTGACAACGACAGAGAACTGCGATGACTATTCTGAAACCCCGTTATAGCAAGCAAGAGTTTGCACGACTTGGCGATGAGATATACGATCGCGTAGTGCGATCGCAAGTTGAGCCGAGTAACAAAGGTAAAATTGTGGCGATCGATATTGAGACATCTGCATGGGAGATCGATAGCAACGAGATAGTTGCCTGTAGCCGACTCCGAACAAAGTACCCCACTGCCCAGATATGGATCGTGCGCGTGGGTTCAAGCTATGTCCGTCGTTTTGGTGCCGGTCGCATCCAAAAAGCAAAATGATTGCAGGAGTAGTTAACGGCGATTATGAACCAATTCTTCGCATATCCATCTACAGCAATAACGGTGAACTATACGAGCGAGATGCTGTTGTAGATACGGGTTTTAATGGCTGGCTATCTCTACCACCAGATTTGGTTGTTATTTTAGGATTGCCTTGGCAGAGACGAGGACGGGCAATACTAGCTGACGGCAGTGAGAGTATATTTGATATCTATGAAGCAACTATTCTCTGGGATGGTCTGCCAGTAACTATACCAATTGATGAAGCTGATTCAGATCCACTTATTGGTATGTCATTGATGGATGGCTACGAGCTAACAATTCAGATTGTAGACAGCGGTACCGTGACTCTCAAAAAAATATAAAGTCTAACAAATTACTGTGTTCGATGCTGGGCCACAAGTTCGTAGTGCGGACTTGAGTCCGCAGGTTCGTAGTGCGGACTTGAGTCCGCAGGTTCGTAGTGCGGACTTGAGTCCGCAGGTTTTTGGAGACTAAAGTTCACACTATAAACCATCTCGGTTCTGCGTATTGTGCGGACTAAAGTCCACACTACAAACTGTATTTGCGGACTAAAGTCCACACTACAAACTGCCTATTTTGCGGACTAAAGTCCACACTACAAACTGGTGATAAGGATCAAAACTTTGCGGCTATAGTTTGAAATAAAATATCGCCGAACGGCAGGTATTTAAACCTGTATTTTGTAGTTTAAATTCAATTCATCTCCAGGAACTCCCCTGACGCCCCAATTGTGTGGTGGCACTTCATATAAAATAATTTCAATATCGTTAGGTGCGATATTTAATGCAGCATTCAGCTTTTGGTAAATCAGGCGCATCAGGTTTTTCTTGGCTTCAACAGTTCGCCCTTCAAATAAACTAATTTCTATCACCAGATATTGGTTAGTTCGATCGCCCGGATAAACAAAATCCTCTTGGGCCAGCGAGATGAACCGTTGAAATCGCTTGTCTGCTGGGTAAGATAAGGCTTCGATCGTACAAGCATGAATGCTGTCTGATATCGTTTGCCGGTGTTGCTGGATGAATTCCGTATGTCCGTAGATTTTAGTTTGAGGCATAATTCATGAATTGAGCGATCGCAAAAAGTTGCGTATTGATAACGGTGGGATTAGACGATGGAAATTTCCACAATTGGGCTGAGTGTGAGTTTGATTGCGGGCGGTGCCACCTTTGTTGGAGCATTGCCCGTGCTATTTTTGCGGAAAATTAGCGATCGCCCGATCGCAATTATATTAGGTTTTGGCGGCGGTTGCCGCCAGCATGACAACCGCTTTTTCGCTACTCATTCCGGGGATTGAAGCTGCAAGTCAGCGTAGATGTCACTCTCAAACTGTCAACTGTCACAGGTCAACTGTCAACTGTTTCTCCCGACCCAGCGCGCTTGACAAATAATATAAATTGTGATAGCGTTGTAGGCTGAATTTAAAATAAAAATCTTTTTTTGAACAGCAATTTATCAAACTTGAAAACGCTAGCGCGATCGTATGAGCGACTCCTCCACCAGACCAGCCCGAATTACTAAAGTTATCCCCGACAGTATCGCTGCCGAAATCGGATTTGATGCCGGAGACTCCATCGTCGCGATCAACGGCGAAAAACCCCGCGACTTGATCGACTATCAATTCCTGTGTGCCGATGAGTTTCTGGAACTAGAAGTTTTAGATGCTAAGGGCAAAACTCATAAGTTGGAAATAGAAAAAGACTATGACGAAGACTTGGGTGTGGAATTTGAAACTGCCTTATTCGACGGACTAATTCAGTGCAACAACCGCTGCCCTTTTTGCTTTATCGACCAGCAGCCTCCGGGAAAGCGCGAAACTCTCTATCTCAAGGATGATGACTACCGCCTCAGCTTTCTTTATGGCAGCTATCTAACTCTTACCAATCTGACGGAAAAAGAATGGAACCGCATCGAACAAATGCGGCTTTCTCCTCTTTATGTTTCGGTGCACGCTACGGAACCGGATGTGCGAATTCGCTTGTTGAAAAATTTTCGGGCTGGGAAGATTTTAGAACAAATTAAATGGTTTCAAGAGCGCCGCTTGCAAATTCACGCTCAAGTTGTGGTTTGTCCGGGGATTAATGATGGCGAACATTTGGAACGCACTTTGTTGGATTTGGCAAAGTTTCATACTGGCAATATCCCGGCTGTAGCTTCGGTGGCTGTGGTGCCGGTGGGTTTGACTCGCTTTCGTCCTGCGGAAGATGAATTGATTGCTGTAACTGCCGAAAAAGCGCGGGAAGTTATCGCGCAAGTGCAGAAAATTCAAGCTGTTTTGAGTCAGGGGAAAGGCGGCGGCAAGGCTAAGAAAAAGAATTCAAAATTCACCCCCCCCAGCCCCCCCTTGCTAAGGGGGGGAGAAGAGTTAGAAGATGTAAAGGCGAATAAAAAAAGCTCAAAATTCACCCCCCCCAGCCCCCCCTTGCTAAGGGGGGGAGAAGAGTTAGAAGAGTTAGAAGATTTCAAATCTTCTGGGAAAAAGGGAAATTCAAAATCGCGCTGTATTTGGCTGGCTGATGAGTGGTTTTTAATCGCGGGTTTGGATTTGCCGTCGGCGGTGGATTATGAAGATTATCCCCAAATTGGTAATGGTGTGGGTTCGATCCGGCAGTTTATTGGGCAGTTTGAAACGGCTTTTGCTAAGCTGCAACCGTTGCCGGCGATTGGGCCGCGCCGGTTGGTTTGGGTGGTTGGAAATGCTGTTGAACAGGCTTTTCGCCCGATCGCACAACAACTAAACCAAATTCCCGGCTTGTCCGTCAACATGGTGGCACTTTCCAGCCGCTACTGGGGACAAACTATCACTGTTACGGGTTTGCTCACCGGGCAAGATTTACTCGAAGCTTTGCAGGGAAAAGACTTGGGAGATGGCATCCTCCTGCCCTCGGTCATGCTAAAACAGGACTCACCTCGTTTTCTTGACGACATGACTGTAGAACAGCTCGAAAAGTCCCTGAAAACCCGGATTTTGCCGGTAAGTGGAGTAGAGGAACTAATCTCGGGGGCGATCGGTCTGGCAACTGCTGAAGTTCAATTGTAAATTTTGAATCAAGCCTTCACCAGCAACAGGAGTACGGTAATTGTGACTTGCTAACTGTCGGGTTCAGGAACCAAACTAGAAACTTGAGACCTCAATCTTGCTCTAAAATTGTCTCTAGAATTGCAAAGTAATTAAAAAATTATGCGTGTTTTTCGTCAAATCGTGGTGGTCGGAGTGGGCGCTGCAATTACTTTCAGCAACGCCGGACAGAGTGCTTCAGCACAGTCTCCGGCTCAATCTCAGGACGGTTCCCCCCTTAGCAATCCGATCGAATTAGCACAGAATATTCGATCGACCTCCAACACAGCCTCAGAACCAACATCAGAAGATCCACAACAGTCGATCGCCCAAAACCCACCAACATCCGAATCTCAAAAACCTGGGGAACAGTCGATCGCAGCAACTCCCCCCATCGAGTCAGAGCAAGCATCAAAAGCCCAACAGGCTGCTCCGGCTGCCCCATCAACCCAGCAGCAGGAATATTTGGCCCAGTCTCCCACACCAGCACGGGCAAACAATCGGCAGAAACCTGTCCCGAGCAGCCCCAACAATGTTCCGGTGCCGAATTTGCCAGCACCAGTTCCCCGCGGCACTCCGAATGAAACTTTCCCGCCTCTCACCCCCAAGGGCATTTTAGACACCAAGCCCCCGACGAACCTAGAACCGAACCCGAATCCGCTACAGTTTCCGACAAAGCCCGAGGATGTCAGAATCGAGCAAACTCAGTCAATTACTTTGCAGCAGGCGATCGATCTGGCCCGCCGCAACAGCCAAATTTTGCAAATCGCTCAGAAACAAGTCGAACAAACTCGATCGGTTGTACGCGAACAACAAGCTGCTTTATTTCCCGATCTGACTTTTCAAATGAACGCCAGCCGTCAAGTCAGCGCCAGCGGACAGATTGGCGTGCAGACTCGACTCCGCCAAAATGACAATTTACCCGCCAGCCGCCAACTCCCCACAAATTCTCCCGAATTTCAAAATTTCGGCAGCATCGGTCTCAACAACACTTTGCAGTTGAGCTACGATCTGGACATTTTCGGTCGCCGCACCGCTAATATCCGCGCGGCTAGGGAACAGTTGCGCTTTCGGGAACTCGATTTGGAACGCCAAGCCGAGGAACTCCGCTTCGACACTTCTGAGGCTTACTACAACCTGCAAAACTCCGACGGACAAGTTGCTATCCGCCAAGCTTCGGTGAGAAATGCCCAGCAAAGTTTGCGGGATGCCGAAGCTTTGGAACGGGCCGGGGTAGGAACCCGCTTTGCTGTGTTGCAGGCTCAGTCAAATGTGGCCAACGAAGTGCAGCAACTGTCCGTAGCCCGTCGCGATCAGCGGGTGGCCCAGCGGCGGCTGGCTGAGATTTTAAATATCAGTCAGTCGGCGAACTTGACGGCGGCCGATCCGGTGGAGCAAGCTGGCTCCTGGAGGCTGTCTTTGGAAGAGAGTATCGTGCAGGCTTTTAAGAATCGCCCTGAGTTGGAACAGCAGTTAGTACAGAGGAATATCAGCCAGCAACAGAGGCGATCGATTCGGGCGGGGGGGCTACCTCAAGTTAATGTCACTGGTTCCTACAACTTTCAAGGGCTAACTACTGACGATACCAGACCCTTTGCAACTCGCGGCTGGGCGAGCGGGTATGCGGTGCAAGCCAATCTGACTTGGAATTTCTTTGACGGGGGCGCGGTGAGGGCGAGGATAAAACAGCGGGATGCCGATATCTCGATCGCCGAAAGTCGATTCGACCAAATCCGCAACCAGGTACGCCGAGAAGTTGAACAAGCTTATTTTGGTTTGGAGTCGAGTTTTGAGAATATCGAAACTTCTGAAGCTGGAGTTTTGCAGTCGAGGGAAGCTTTGCGTCTGGCCAGACTCCGCTTTCAAGCTGGCGTAGGCACTCAGACTGATGTAATTCAGGCGGAAACAGATTTGACTCGGGCTGAGAGAAACCGATTGTCGGCAATTGTCAACTACAACCTGGGGCTTTCGTCTCTCCAGCGCGCTGTGACCAATCTTCCTACTAATAACCTCTCGGATGCTCCTTAATACCAGTTGACAGTTGACAGCGTCAATCAGTTGACAGTTGACAGTTGACAGTTGACAGTTGTAGGGGCAGTGTCCCCGTGCCTGCCCTCTTCGTTGACAGTTGATAGTTGACAGCATAAATCAATTGACAGTTGACAGTTGACAGTTGACAGTTGACAGTTGACAGCAAACAGGCTGACAGTTGACAGGTTGACAACGACCTCGACTTCGACGTTGAAGTAGGAAGATTTGGGGAATAAATAGTCTGATTTTAATTTCTCCCGACGAGGGTTCCGGCTTTAAACCAATTCTTTCTGGTAAAAAAGCCGACTGTACCTCAACTCCAAGCCACGATCTGCATCAGTCAATCCCACTCATCACTCATTCCCAATTCTAAAATCTAAAATGGGTTGGGTTCACTTGGATTGGGGCGATTCCTTGTCGGGATAGCTACAAAAGACAATTAGACATTTGTTAAATATCCGACACTCCACTTAATATTTTGTAATAGAGTTCTATGTCAACTGCGTTAAAGGATCGGCAATGGCCAATATCAAGTTTGTGAAGGAAAATCAGGAAGTCATCGCAGCAGACGGAGCCAATTTGAGATTCAAAGCTCTGGAAAACCGCATCGACTTATACACGTTTTCGGGAAAGATGATGAATTGCGGGGGCATCGGTCAATGCGGTACCTGCATTGTGGAAATTGTCGAGGGTAGTGAAAATCTGTCGCCCCGCACTGACTTTGAGAACCGCAAGCTCAAGAAAAAGCCCGAAAACTATCGGTTGGCTTGTCAAACCATGGTTAACGGCCCGGTGAGCGTCAAGACTAAGCCTTAACTGCCGGTGGGCGAAGTGAAGCGGAGGGATGGGGGATGGGGCATGGGGCATGGGGCAAACAGGGCATCGGCCAAACAGGGCATGGGGCATTAGGAAATAAAAATTCTTGGATTTTGAATGTGGATTTTTTACCTATTCAACTGTCTGGTGCTACCTTCTGCTCCATTCCAGTTTCCCTTTTGCCTTTGAGTGGTATCCTAGTTGTGTGTATTTTCATATTTTCCGATACAGGCGGGGGTCTTCATGGAAGTTAACGATTTAGGGTTTGTGGCAACCATTCTGTTTGTATTGGTTCCCAGTGTTTTTCTAATCATTCTGTACATTCAAACCGCTAGCCGTGAAGGCGGAAAACAATAGCGACTGCTGCTATTTATTTCTGGCGAAAGCTAGTTGCAAAAAAAGCGCCAACAGTTTTTTACTGGGGCGCTTTTTTTTGTTAACAGTTAGTGTTGAGAGTTTAGCTGACGATCGTCCGAGCGAGCAAGACGGGACAGTTGGCGTAGACTCGCACGTAGTCTGATAGCGAATTTCCTAGGAGTCGATCGAGATCCAGGAAATTTTTAGCAACGTTTGGCCGCCGATCCGGGGAACCAATCACCAACAAGTCCGCATTCACCTCGTCTGCAATCTGACAAATTGCTTCACCGGGCTTACCTGTAGCACTCACGCAGCGGTAGCCAACTCCCATTTGTTTCGCCAGTGCTACTCCCGGAGCCAATACGGGATCTTTTTCAGCATTTCCTGTTACATCTTCGGTGTATTTTCCTGTCAAATCTTTGGTGACGTGTACTAAAACTATCTGCCCGCCACTCACTTCTTTGACCAAAGATAGCGCAAGCTGCAATGACTGTTTGGCAGATTCTGAGTTGTCGAGCGCTACCATGACGCGCTTGATTTTTTTGACGTAGATGTCGTCTTTTACTAACAACATCGGTCTCGATGTTAGCTGGAAAACATACTGGCTGACTGAGTTTTCCAAAATCGATTGCAGCCGTCCGAATCCCCGCGAACCCATAATTACTAAGTCGGATTGTTCTTCTTCTGCGACTTGGCAAACTGTGGTTTTCGGGTCTCCCTGTTTCAGCCGCGGATTGACTTTGCTGGGATCTATTTTCAAAGACTGCACTGCTTGTGCTAAAATTTTACCTCCTTCTTCCAACTTCTCGGCCATGCCATCGGAAGTTACTTGCTGCGGCACGACGTGCAAGACGGTGACAGAGCTTTGTTGCAAGGAAGGGATGTCCATCAACATATTAAACATCTCTTCGCACAAGCCGCGACCGGCGACAGCTACTAAAATTTTTTCTATCATAGTTTTTGGCGTGAAAACAGTTGAGTTTTGTTGTGGGGCGCTCTCACTAGGGCATTGTTACTCTAGTCGCTTAATGTTTAGCATAGGCCTGAAGATTGCTTTATTATTTGTAGAAATGTAGCGTTTTGGAACAATTTGTAACGTGTTAGAGAACGATCGAACTCAACCAGAACTCGCAGCGGGTGGTGCTATTCAAAATCGGCCTGGAATGATGGACTCCGAGGGCTGGTTTGAATATTTGGTGCGAGTCTATCCCCACCACACTGACTACAGCGGCGCGGTTTGGCACGGGACTTATCTGACTTGGATGGAGGAAGCTAGGGTGGAAAGTTTGCGCTCTCTCGGTATCGAGTATGCAGAGTGGGTGGCGCAGGGTGTCGAATTGCCGGTGGTTGAGCTTTCACTGCGCTACCACCGCTCTGTACAAATGGGTCAATCTGTAGCAGTCAGAACCCGGATGGTTGCTACCGAAGGCGTGCGGCTGGTTTGGGATTACGAAATTCGATCGCCCGACGCTCAAGAATTATACGTGACAGCACAGGTAACTTTGGTTGGTGTCGATCGGGACAAGGGCAAGATTATCCGCCAATTGCCGCCGGCGCTGAAGGAAGCTTTGACAAGGCTTTCTGTTAAACCTTTACCCTAAGCTTTGGTTAATTATCCAAAATAGTTTGCGGACACATCATAAGTAGAGTGGTTGAATTTCAGTCATTAAACAAGATTGCACTAATTCGCTCGCTCTACTTAAAATCATCTCTATTTTATTTTTGTTAGATAAACTTTTAATCTATAATTGACCTGTCAATCAAATATTTATGCCAAACTTCTACTTGTACCAATTGAAAAAATCCTTGTTACAACACTCTTAGTTGAGTTTGTTTAGTCAACTATTGTCGCGCTTTGCGTCGCTATAGCAATCCTAAATCATTTGTGCATTTCTTACTCCCTCCCCTTAATAAGGGGAGGGTTGGGGTGGGGTAAAAAACTTTACGACTCCTGCAAAGACTGCTATAGTTTGATGTTCTGTTGTTGTTGGGAACCATACATGGCGAGACACCCTACCAAATATTGTTACATTAATTTTCCAAAATTGTATTAATTCGCTGCCCAAAAATCCCAATTAATGCGCTCTACACAACTGCATCGCGCATTAATATTAACATTTAACAACGTCAAAAAATGTAAATAAATATAAATTCTTTTGCCAGTTAAACACAGGCACTAAATTTGTGATATCCTTGAACAAGATAGTGTTTTTTGATCGTCCCTTTTGGAAACAGCAAAATAACTCAAGTTATATCAATTAAATAAACAAATGGAAGCATTACTTTTATTGATAGGATTTGCAGGCGGGGCATTGGTCTGCTGGCTAATTTTGAATAAGCGAAATTCACGCAATTTGGTGCGGATGCAGGGTTCGCAGGAGGCAATATCGAAGTTAGCGTCGCAGTTGGATGCTAGAACTTCGGAATTGCGGCAAAAAATGCAGGATGAAACTCAGCTAAATTCAGAAATGTCTGAGCTGCAAAGTCGCTTGGAAATTGTGACTCGCGAGCAAGATGTTTTAAACAATCAAGTGTCGGAATTGGAAGAATTTTTGGCAGGAATTGCTGAGGAGCGATCGCAAGTTAATGCTCTGATTGCTGATTTGCAGTTTCAGCTAGAAAATGCTCAACAAGCTGAGTCCCAGTTAGCAGAAGTGGCAGAACTTCAATATCAGTTAGAATTGGCTCAGCACGAGCGATCGCAACTTAACGCTCAAATCCGGGAAATGCAAGCAGAGTTAGAGGCGGTTAATGCAGAACGTTCTCAATTTAACGCTCTGCTTTCGGAAGTTGAAAGTCAGTTGGAAACTGCTAGCCAAGGCAGATTGCAGGTACAATACCAGTTGTCAGAAATTCAAATTAAGTTCGATCGCTCAATTCAAGAGCGGGAGCAACTTCAGTCTCAATTTTTGGGCTTGCAAGCTCAACTAGAGAGTGCAGAGCAAGAACGAGAAATGCTTGACTCTCAATTGCAAGTCGCCCGCCAACAAGCAAATCAACCGCAACCTGAAACATTAGAGCTGGAAACACAGTTAGAAGCAGCGAATCAGGATAAAATGCTGTTAAACTCTCAGTTATCTGAGCTGCAAATTCAATCGGAAACGCTCGTTCGAGAGCGAGAACAGTTACTGTCTCGGTTGTCAGAATTGCAGGTTGAACTAGAAACGGCTAACCAAGAGCGATCGCACATTTACTCTCAATTCTCGGAAGTGCAAAATCTCTTGGAGATAGCAAATCAGAGCCAAGCTCAACTGCAATCTCCAGTACCCGAATTAGAACAGCAGTTAGAAAATTTAAATCAAGAGCGATCGCAACTGCAATCAGATTTAGAAACTGCAAACACAGAACGTTCATATCTCAATTCTCAACTGTCACAATTGCAAGCTCAAATCGAGACAGCCAACCAGCATCAAACGCAACTGCAATCTCAAATATCCGAGTTAGAGCATCAGTTAGAAAATGCGACTCAAAGTCGATCGCAAGAAGTCTCGCAATTGCAAGCTCAAATCGAGACAGCCAACCAGCATCAAACGCAACTGCAATCTCAAATATCCGAGTTAGAGCATCAGTTAGAAAATGCGACTCAAAGTCGATCGCAAGAAGTCTCGCAATTGCAAG